>JAGGUU010000002.1 GCA_021158305.1 Candidatus Bathyarchaeota archaeon | reverse complement strand
TCCTTATCCTATCAGCTACAAGCGGCAATGCAAATGGTAGAACCTCAATTGGTAAGAGCTGTCCTTCGCCGAGAGAAGATGCCAGTTTCGTCTCGTCGGCGATGATTATTAATCTCTTAGAGGCGGCGGCTACTATTTTTTCTCTCGTAAGAGCGCCTCCCATTCCTTTTATAAGGTTCAATTCGCCATCTATCTGATCCGCCCCATCTATATCCAAATCAAGCAGAGGATGCTCATCTAGCGTCGTAAGCGGAACTCCACATTCAACAGCCAAGAGAAACGTCTTGTAGGAGGATGGAACTCCTAGGATCCTTAGGTTCTCTTCTCTTACCCTTCTCCCCAACTCACGTATAGCATACGCAACAGTTGATCCGCTTCCAAGCCCTATGACTGAGCCGTCTCTAACCTTCTTGACTGCTTCTAGAGCAACTCGCCTTTTAGCATCTTCTCTCCAGCTCATTACTCTTCCACTTCCATCTGACCAAGTCTCTTAAGAACCTTCTCGATCTCGGATACTATCTGCTCAACCCTCTTCTCTACATCGGATCCTTCTGGCTCCGGAGGAGGCTTAACGCGGACTTTCTTAGCTTTTGGCTTTGGAGGCGTTTTCCTAACTGTCTTCTCTTCCCGAGGTTTCTCTTCCTTCTCAACTTCTGGTTCTTCTTCCTTTTCAATCGGAGTGAATCCGGATATGGCTCTTAGCTCCTCAATTCTCCGAGTGAGCTGGTCAAAACGTTCTGAGAAGAGCTTGATGAACTCCTCCTGCATTCTCTCAAGCTCATTTAACGCAACGATTGACTCTCCCCTAGCAATCTCCTCTTTTATTCTCTCAAGCTCAACTCTGTATTTCTCAGCAAGTCTGTCTCTTTCCTCTTCTGTGATCTTGCCTTCTGCATGTGCCTCGTAAAGTCTGCGAATAGCGTAGCCGAGGATTTCACGTTCAAGATCCAGCACCCTGAGCTTCTTCTTGGCTTCTTCATACATCTCTGGAGAAACCGTTCTCCTAATGGGGAGAGATGTACCAACAAACGGCGGAGTAGGTTGATTCTGAGCCTTCCTTTTTTCGCGCTCCATTATCAGCAACGCTGCTAAACCTACTGAGATAGCGACAAATATGCCGGTTATCAGGAACCATGTTGAAGAGTCCACAAGCTTTCCCTCAATTAATCAAGGAGTAAGTATGTTTCCAAAATATAACTTTCTATTAAGTTATGACTTGCGGAACAAAGGTGGTCCAAGTCAGCACCTATAAATCTTGTGTCCATGTTTTCCTACCAAAGGAACAAATGCAACCCCGCCTAGATCCTCTTCCAAAAATTCATCGTTAACTCTCCTTATCCGTAGGAGAGTCTGGTAGAAACCGACAGCACCGACTGGAATGACAAGTATACCTCCGACCTTTAACTGCTTCTTTAGGGGTGGAGGAACATAGGGCGCCGCGGCTGTGACCAGTATCCTATCGAATGGAGCCTTCTCCGGGAGCCCTAAAGATCCATCTCCGCAGATAACAGTAACGCGTTCCTTAAATCCAGCTCGTTCAATATTTTTTCTGGCTAGCTCTGCAAGCTCTGGAATGATCTCAATAGTGTAGACGTGTCCCCACTCCTTCTTAGGCCTGTCGCTTGGGGCGACTATCTCAGCTATCGTTGAGGCATGCCAGCCGCATCCCGACCCAATCTCTAAAACTTTATGTCCAACCTTTAGCTCAAGAGCTTCATTCATTATTGATACCATGTATCGCCCAGTTAGCCGCATCGGCTAACTGAGTGGCGCAGAAACTGTCTGTCCCTTGCCTATAGGTAATGGCGTGTCCACAGCAGCATATGCCCTATCCTCCTCAGGCAAGAAGAGAATCCTCGGAACCTTCCTCATCGCCCTTATTACTCTCGGAGTCTTGAGAATGCCGCTTTTCGCGAGATAGTCGACGAGCTCATCCCATTCCCTACGCACATGCTAATCCTCCAAATATATCGTTCTCGGATACTATTATCGGTGAAGAGTCTAAAATAGTATGCCCCTGCCCTTTATTAGTCTACTTTCACAGCAGGCGTTCTTCATCACTTTGGATCGTTGAAATTAATATTAGGTTCACTTGCATAATATTCAATATTGATTACAAAGATCGAAAGAGAAAGAGCTTAAAAAAGCCTCATTGATGACAAGGAGAACATATTACGTCGCCTCTATGCTTAAACTAAATCCTTCAAATATTTTCTGAGTGAGTAGTGTATGGCTGATAACGTTACAGCGCTTACGATCACGGCTAATGCTACATTAGGGTGGAAACCGTTGATTGCGACGCCCAGCGCTGTTCCGGAGGCTGGGGGATGTTCAGTATTTGTAATGATCATTAAAAATATCGAGAGTCCAACTGCTATGGAGTACATTATGACATTTATAGATGGCGGATGCGAAATTAGTGTACTTACTGATCCGCATAGGAGACCGATCATATGCCCCCCTATTACATTTCTAGGCCTTGCTGTAACGCTCCTCGGCATAGCGAAGACTATAAAGCTCGTGGCTCCTATTGATGCTACTATCACAGCGCGTTCTATACTTAGAAATACAAGCACTATCGACATCGCAAGGGTGGCAAGAAAGCTTTGAAGAACATAATTTTTCCATAGCGTTCTAAAGTTCTTATCCAATTTGCACATCTCCATGAAGGAAGTTCAATTAATTATTAATCTGGGTTTTCCATAATTCTTTAAAAGGGAACTGGAACGAATGATAAGACTTCAGAGACTTAAATATTTCTTCGAAATATTCAAAGGTTTCATAAATATCTTTTAGAAGATGGTAACGATGGAAAGAGTCCTAAAGGAACTAAAGAAGGTAGAGAATGAAGCTGAAAGAATTCGGCAAGAAGCAACAGAAAGAGCTGATGCAATAATTAAATTAGCACATCAGGGGGCTGAAAGAATAATATCTGACGCTGTGAAGAAGGCTGAGGAAGAAGTTAACAGGTTGATGAAGAGCTTTGAGAAGTCCATAGAGAGACTGCATGAAAAATCTATCAAAGACTGCAAAGCTAAGATTAAAGAGCTACGGAGGAGAGCTGAGAAAAATAAGAGAGACGCTGTAGAACTCGTATTCAAGATTCTCACAGGTGAAGAGTAATAGATGATCCGTGCAACAAAGTACTCACAGATAATCGTTAAAGCAAGTGCTGAACGAAGCCGTCTGCTGAGTAAGGAGTATATTAGAAGTCTTGCGGAATGTAAGAGCCTCAATGAGATGATCTCTCAGCTTAGAGGAACAGTATATGGGCATTTATTAGGAGAAGCTGAGAATCTCACAGCTGCTAGGCTCCAATATCTTCTCAAGGAAGAATTTGTAAGAGTCTATGGGAAGATACTAGCCTACTCGCCAAGCGAAATCAGAGAAATGCTGGAGAGCTATCTGCGTTATCTTGAAGTTGAGAATTTAGAGATTCTGATCAGAATGAAAAGCATGAAAGCACCATACGAATCTATCGTAGACATGCTACATTTATCAGTTGAGGATATTCTTAGGATGAAGAATAAATTCATCCAGGCCGCCAAGGCTAACGATATGAAATCAGCTATCGAAACTTTCCGCGATACAATATATGAATCCGCCCTTTCTGAGGGATTAAAAAGATATGAAGAGACGGGATCAACTAGGTTTTTTAATTTCTCTCTAAGCAGATTTTACTTCGACAATTTATTGGAATCTGCTAGGTCTCTTCCTAAAGAAGATCGTGATGCTGCTCTGATACTCGCTGGAATAAAAGTTGACACATTTAACATAGCCGCCATAATTCGCTCAAAGATTCTGAATTATCCTCCTCACTTAACTTTCTGGACAATAACTAGGCATTTTCATCTTCTCTCGGAGGAACAAGTAAGAAATATGGTCTCAAGCGGTGACGTCAACTCAGTATTGGATCATGTTAGAACAACGTATTATGGAAGGTTCTTAGCTTCGCGGAGAAGTATTGAAGAGACGTTAATGAGTTTTGAAAGAAACTCTGAAGATTTCATCTTAAGGAAGATCATTGAAAAGCGAATCGTCGAACCATTCACTATCGCCTCCCCCCTAGATATAATTCTGAGAAAGGAAGCTGAGATGAAGAATTTGATACTTATAAGCTCCGGTATAGAATTTAGGTGGACACCAGAAGATATAGTATCGCTTCTTATTTAACTCTTAAATAAACTATCTTGATGAGGTTCTGCTCATATTTAAGTGGCTGAAACTCCGTTCCCGTCCCATCATAAAACTTTGAGAACCATTCATAGAAGTGAAGCCTCAATGTATGTATGAATACTATCAGTCCCTCAAAGGCTATTACGAAGATGTTTCCTCCAGCAATCATTATAGTCTCAAGAATCTTGCCGACTATCGGAAGAGCAGATGCTAAACCACTTAAGGCATAAACCGATTTAAGAAGGCCCCAGTGAGTCATCAAGAGAGCCAAAATCCTAGTATATGACGCCGTATTGCTCAAGAAACTGAGAGATAACTCTCCACCCTCAAAGATTCTCTCACCAAGAACGCTTAGAAAATCATTCGCCCCTAAGAACATAAGTGCAATAGGCTTTCCAAAGATAAGAGACACAAAAGCAACGGCAACAACATATATTGGTCCGGAAAACCACAAATCGAAATTAAATTTACAACTCATCAAAAAGAACATTGTTACTCCATAAAATATTATTGCTGGAAGAGAGACCGTAAATGCATCAAGATAATCTCTTCTAATTACGAAATTAATCATCTTTAGTACAAGTCCTAGTATGATGTGCATGATGCCGATGAATACTGAGAAAACGAGAAACGAAACGATATTCTCAAACGGATTCATCCATAGAGGCTTGAACATATGCCTTCCAAAAGCTTCTCCAAAGAGGATCCCGGCTATAACCGATCCTAAACCGCAAGCTGCCAATATTTCGGAGAATCTTCTCCATTCTTCAGGAGATTTCACTACAAAATAGAATAGAAGGCTACCGAGAAAGAGTATAAGTCCATGTCCCAAATCACCGAACATCAAGCCGAAGATTAATGGAAAAGTGAAAGCTATGAATGGTGTAGGGTCAATCTCGTCATAGTTTGGCAGACCATAAAGCTTTGTTATAATCTCGAATGACTTAATGAATCTTGGATTACGCAGAAATGTAGGCGGATCATCCATTGCTTGACCATCTGAGAAAATTATAAATCGTCCTTTAAGCTCTCTGTCAAGATAATATCTGAGATTCCGGATGTATGATTTAGGCACGTATCCAGCAATTAGAGCGAGGTGTTTAGATTTTTGAACAGCATATTTTGTCTTGAGAAATCTCTCAGCGTTCAGTAGGGCTTCCCTCAGCGATAATAGGCGATCGCCATACTTTTCTGAAAGCTTATAGATCTCTTTTGTGATCTTCTCTCTCCTTGCAT
>JAGGUU010000166.1 GCA_021158305.1 Candidatus Bathyarchaeota archaeon | reverse complement strand
TCCTTATCTGTTGGATCTACTGGAATGGCGATCTTCTCTAGAATCTCTAGTGCTTTGTCTGCGGCTTTTCTGTAGCCGTCTATGATGACTGTTGGATGAACATTCTTGTCTATAAGCTCCTCAGCTTTTGATAGAAGCTCGCCAGCTACTATTACTGATGTTGTTGTTCCGTCTCCAACCTCGTCGTCTTGGGTCTTGGCGACCTCAACCATCATCTTAGCCGCCGGATGCTCAACATCTATCTCATCAAGTATTGTTCTTCCATCACTCGTAATCGTGATGTCCCCTAGACTATCGACAAGCATCTTATCCATGCCCTTTGGACCAAGAGAGCTTTTAATGGTTTGAGCTATTATCTTTGCAGCCATGATGTTACTGCGTTGAGCTTCTCTTCCACGAAACCTCCTGGAACCTTCCCTCAACACTAAGACTGGTATCGATTGTCCTACAGACATGACGAGACCTCATGAAATTTGAACAAAGAGATACACGAGTTTATATATACCTTTCGCATTCGCCTTCAGGAGTAATTACATAGGATTAGAGATGCCTTGTTATTCAAGAGAAAAAGGATCTTTAAGGGATTCTCCTTTTTATACGATCCTTTTAGTTATTTCTAGCATTAATATCGTATCTAAGGTGCTAGATTATCTGGAATTAGCCTTAAACCTGCCTCCCTCAATTTGATAAGCGTCTCCCTAGAAAATTTCACATCCTTATTCTGTTCTATGATTTGGAATATCTCTTTGCGGGATATCTTATTAATCATCCTCTCATGACTAGACATGACTCTTCCTCCATGCTTTTTCGTCTCCGAGAATATGCCTCATCGATTTTTATCTTTTATTAAGGTTCGAGATCTATTTGATCCATAAGATTCTCAGAGAGATTGCAAGAATATAGCTGAGAAACTAAACTCTGTTAAGGATCAGCAATAAATAGAAGGACGCATCTTAACTTTTTATTACAGTAGCAATCTAGGAATGGAGGCTGCATTGAATGAAAATAAAGGTAAAACCCGTTCTTTTATGCAGCGTCTACAAGAGGAGAGAGATGACTAGTTGGAGGCCGTGGGGAGGAATACAGACTGAAGACGATGTGGAGGATGAAGCTGAAAGAATTAAAGGAGATCTTGAGAATCTTACTTCAAAGGCAGATTTTGATCTAGAAATATTACCCTTAAGCATTCTAAGGGCGGATATTGAAACTCCAAGAATAGAGGACATACGTTCATCTGACATACTTCTAGTCTACGCCGCCGGCGGCGGAGAGAGGGCAGTAGAGATCTTGAGAGCATTGATCTCTAATAAACCAAGCATACTCTTCGTGAGACATAAATCTGGGCCTCTCTATCTATGGTATGAGATAGCTCACCCAATTCTTATTCGAGGAAGAACCGACAGGATTTCTCAGCCGTGGATAAGTACTGAAGATATAGTTGTAGACAAGTACGATGAAGTATTGTGGAGGCTAAGAGCCTATTTCGGACTAAAGAACACTATAGGCAGAAGAGTAATATCCATAGGGGATCCAGACGGGTGGGGTATAGGCGGAAAAGCAGTCTCTCTAGCTAAGTTGAAGTGGAATCTTGACATCAAAACCGTTAGCTATGATGAGATAAGTGAGAGAATCCATGAGGCAAAAAGCAGAAAAGAAGTCATAAAGGAGGCGCAACGAAAAGCAGAAGAATATCTTGCACAGGACGGCGTAACTCTTCACACAGGCAGGAACTTCGTGATAAACGCCTTTATCCTCTATAAAGTATTCAAAGATCTACTGAATGAGCTTCAGGCAGAAGTAATAACAGTCAGCGAGTGCATGTCCACGATAATGCCCGTAGCCGAGACTACTGCATGTCTCACGTTAAGCTTATTAAATGATGAAGGATACTTGGCTTTCTGTGAATCCGACTTTGTGGTAATTCCGGCAGGGATCCTATTACATTATATCTCGGGCAAGCCGGTATTCTTAAATGACCCAACGTACCCGCATGATGGCATCGTAACTCTGGCTCACTGCACGGCGCCTAGAAAGATGGATGGAGAACATTATGAGAAGGCGGAGATACTGACTCACTTCGAGTCTGATTATGGAGCAGCGCCGAAGGTTAACTTTAGGAAGGGACAGGAGGTGACAGTGATAGTTCCAGACTTCAACGAGGAGAGATGGGTGGGTTTCAAGGGAGAGGTTCTGGAGAATCCGCATCTTCCGATATGCAGATCACAGGTTGAAATCAGAATTAAGGGCGACTGGAAAACGCTTCTAGAGGAGATGCGAGGATTCCACTGGATGATGGCATATGGAGACTATTTAAATGAAGTTGGTTATGCTCTGAGTAAAGTAAGGATAGAATGGAAGGCTATCGAGTAAAAGTTGAGGCTTCTATCTCCAATCTGCCCATCTTTTGAAGATTCTTTCTTGAACTTCAACCGCCTTTTCTACATTGAACTCTTTAACATCTATTCCACTCTGTAACTCCTTAATTGTGGGAATGAAGATCTCCGATTCTCTGTTTCTAAACGGACATGGCGGATAGGATGGATGCTGCTTTCCCACCCTGACGCCAGTGACGTCGGATTCAGGGCAAGCTCCTCTCATCAAACCTCTGCAACCCACCAAGCCCCTCAGTAGAGGCAATTCATTGAGGAGGTTAAAGTATAGCTGACTGGCTATGCATCTAAACTCGGGGGATGCTCTTACACAAAGCCTCAAGCCGAGTAGGTTAAGGAGAGATCTGAGGTTTATCGTGAAATGGTAGATCCCAACGGCGAGACAGAATGGAAGGATATACCTAGCGGACTCCTTCGGCACACCAGAGGCTAATAGACTCTCGTAGAGTTGGAGGTTTTTAGAGACGGTTTTAATGAAAGCCTCCTTTTTTTCAGCATCTCTCATCAGATTAGGAGGCAGTATCACCTCGTAAACTGGCTTCTCCTTATCTATTCCCTTATACACCTTGATATACCTCGTTGAGTAACCACTGTGGCTTGCGATCCTATGCTCGAGAAGCTCCGGAGCATTTCCCTTCGTAATCTTCACATCGAACTTTATGATTATATGCTCTAAGGCTGAGCCGTAATCGTTCTTAACGATCATTCTAAAGACTTCCTCTGCTGGAATATTCTCTGGAACGCCGCTCATCCTCGCTGAATAAACAACCTCCTTCCAAGCATTCTCTCCTTTCACAAGCTCAAAGTTCCAAATCTTAGGCTTAACGATCTTTATTTCATGCATTTTCCAGCCCGCTTAATAATCATACATTAGACTTTTAAAGGTTAATAAGATACGCGAATTCATGAGGAAAAACGAGATATCTATAGGCTTAAGAAATTAGGAGGCTACGAACTGATAGTTAGATTTCCTTATGGTAGCAGGTTCATTGAGGTTGACCTTCCACAGGAGAAACTTCTTTCAGTAGTATATCCCTCAGAGATCAGGGAAGCGACGGATGAGGTTGAAGAGGTGAAGAGAAGTTTACGTAACCCTATAGAAATGGAGAGATTGAAGAAGATAGCTTCCGGCAAAAAGAACATCCTCATTATACTTAGCGATTATACAAGAGCTGCGCCTAATGATAAGATGAT
>JAGGUU010000143.1 GCA_021158305.1 Candidatus Bathyarchaeota archaeon | reverse complement strand
TCTTTGCGAGAACGTATTCCACAACCATTTGACGATCTGAGGGTGAAGTGTCGCTTAGATCTATTACTATTATTCCCCCGCCGTTCCTTTCGGTTCTGCAGAGCAATTTTTCAAAATCTGTCGCCTCAGCCATATTATCGGTGAAGAATCCAGAATTAACGAGCGCTGAATATCGTGAATATAATGCGTCTTTAACATGTTGATTACATTTCCAGTTCTGTATGGCCTCTCCAAGATTATGAAGTGTCAATCTCCCCGTTTTTTCAAGGAACTTCCATATGTGCCGGAACTCGCGAGCTGATGTTCCTGGAAGACCCAAGGCATATACAAGCGTTCTCATGATCACGTAGAGATTAGTCTGATATAAGGTTACCTTGAAGGTTTTACCAGGAGATAAAACGTGAATCTTATCGTAATATTTGTTTTTAGATCCATCTAGGCTATATCCGAGATTAGTGTATTCTCCATTAAGATCTAAAATTACAACAGTGGCACCGTAGTCAACAAGACCCAAGGCGAGTATCTTTGAGAGATGCGACTTACCTGTTCCTTTCTTTCCTGTAATTATGTTTAATCGTCCATCTAGCTGACGCGCATCGATAGCTAGCGGAAAGGAATCCCGCGTTTCCCCGATCATTATCGGAAGGCTTCCTTCGATATTAGCTAGCTTCACAAGCGACTCAGTTGGGATCTTGCGTATTGTTGAATGCGTTCTCGAGGGAAGCCATGAACTCTCGGGTATAAGCTCACCGTTGACTATAGTTCCGTGAACCTTACATATAAGCAGACGAGCATCTTGTATGTATAGTATGTGCGATGCGACATCTAATGGATCATTATCTTCGCCTTCAACGAACTCTTCAATACCTGAAGAACGAAGTATCTCCTCCATTACGCCGGGTACGTTTGCAAATTCGATATCTATCACTTGAACAATCATCGACTTGCGAGCTCTTTCGTCCCTTATGAGCAAATATTCTCCTTTCTCAACCTCCTCATCTGGAAAGCATAGAATATGCATGGTGTTGCCAGTCTTCTTGAAGAGCCTCATTTATTTCAATCTCCAAGCCTTGCTCCATAGGGGCCAAAAAGAGTTCTATGCATGTTATTATGCGCAACAAGCTTAAGCCCGTATTTCTTAATCAGCAACCTTTGTATTCCTATGACGTCACTTGCGGTGAATGTAGAGTATATATGTGCTAAACGCAGGGTTTCGGGATAGCCTTGATAAAGCGTCTCATTGCCTATAAGTTTTTCAACCGCCACTATACCTTCGTCTCTAGGAATAGCTTTGTCAATGTCTAAACGGAAAGCGCAGCCTCTCTTTGCTAGCTTCGCCACGTAAATTCTTCCCAGAAGCCGCAGGGAGCCAGTGTGCGAGAAAGAAGATGATCTTATTTCGAAAAGATAAGGCGGCTTGTATCCATTAAGCAAATCCGTCATTCCCCATCTGATAAACTTGAGACTCGTCTCCTTAGAGATTCCCATGACTACATTGGAGTTTTCTCTAGCTGCTCTGAGCATCTTTGAGAGATCAGATACGGGGTTTCCCGGCGTTCCCGCAGTTAAGGAACCATCCCATAGAACTATGCTTCTCCTTGCAAGATGAGAAACATATGCTCGTAACCATTTCTCCATGATATTACATAACTGTATTTGAGGGTCTATGTAGGAGAGGAAATTAAATCTTAGGGATAAATCTCTGCTCAGTTCACCGAATACCTCATGAATATTCTCTTTTGTTATGTGAAAAGGAAGAGGTCCTAAGCGGATATACCTATAGCGATTATTTGTCTTAAGCACGATTGCTCCTCTTACAGCGTATATGACTCCGACATCGGTGACGCCGATTTTTATACTTGAAACATCTATTCCTATTATTGATGTTCCGTCGCGAATGGCTCTTAGAGGCATTATTAATGCGGAGAGCATTCCATCTTTGGTTGGCAATCGATCTTCACTATCCATATGCTCAATGAAGAAACTTGCTAATTCTTCATTGCTTACCTTGAAGATCTTCCCTTTTATTGTATGCATTGAGTTAAGGCTTAGCTCTACTATCCTTTTTGAGATCCCTAGGTTTCTGAGAGATTGTAGAAAGCTATATTTTGGTGTTGTTTCATAATGTAATTGCCCAATCAACAATATTCACCAACTCGAAAAAATAGTTGAGAATTATTCCTATATAAATGTTGCGCATGCGCAAAATGCACAACAAAAATCAACAACCATCATCAGAAAGCAACATCAAAACGTGAAAAAATTGGAGAATAATAAGCGAGCTGATGAAGAAACTAGAGTCCACATAAAAATGAGAGTGGGGAGTATCGAATTCGAGATAGAATGCCGAGAGGATCAGATACAGAGAGTTGTTGACAAAGTTCTTTCTACCATAACTGAATATGCAAAAAAGCCGATTCCGATGATCAGGGAAGCAACTTATCAGGCTGAGAGGGCTGAAACATGCAGGGGAATTCTGGAGAGACTTTGGAGAGAGGGATTCTTCACTGAGCCGCGATCACTAAGCCAAGTACATGAAGAGATGACTAGGATAGGTTACCACTATGATCGGACAGCAGTAGCCCACGTATTACTCGATTTAGTTAGAGATGGAATACTCACACGTGAGGGCAGGCCTCGAAGATACGTTTATGTCCAGAAACGCCCTCCAAAACCATAAATTCAGCACTAAAAATAGTGAGGGAGAAAAATGATGTGTGAAATACCAGTTCTAGCGCTTTCTCATTGCATACTTAACCGATCAACAAGATGGTGGCAGAAGGGAAAGCCAATAGAGAAAAACCGCGGAGTGACTATTCAGATCCTCGATATGGCAGCACGTTTAGGAATAGGCATTATACAGCTACCATGTCCAGAATTCACATTTTGTGGAAATCCGAGACCGCCTAGAACAAAAGACGAATACTTAGAATTACCTGGATTTCGGGAACACTGCAAAAAACTTGCTGAAGAAGCCGCTGAAGAATTAATGCATCTAGTCAAAAACTCTAGGGAACCCCGCATTAAAATTCTAGCAGTAGTAGGTGTTGAGAGATCACCTACGTGTGGAGTAAAATATACGCCTATCAGGAAGGGATCTCTTAAGAGATACGTCGGAGAAGAAGGAGTCTTCATTAGTATGCTTAATGAAAGCCTCAAAAAGAGGGGGATGCACATTCCATTTATAGGGGTTGATCTTGACAAGCCAGAGGAGATAGTTGAAGCAATCGACAGATTACTGTAAAAATAAGAAGCAAGTCGATAGATCTATTTCTTGTAGCGTTCAATTATCTTCTCGGTTTTCTTTATGCCTAAGATTGTGAGGCGATATTCTCCCTCTGATGTTCTTTCAACCACACCTTCAGAGACGAGGCGAGGCATTTCGTTAGATACGGTTTTACGCGCTTTTCCGATTATTCTGGCAAGATCTCTCGACGAGATAGAATCCTTACCGAGAATACCCAAGACTTTTCCTAAATATGCTCCAAGAAGAATAAGACATACGGCATCTCTCGTGGGAACATCAAAACTAAATAGCATAATTGGTCCTTCAGGAGATATTTCGATGAGACCTCCAATTTTCTCCGCAAGCTTTGTTATATCTGGCGTATAAATTAGTCTTCGAAGAACCTTTAAACTAGGGCATATCTGCGTCAGAAACCTTGCGGCTAACTCGAAGACTTGATCCACATCTCCCTCGAAATCTGCTCTAGCATCGCCAATCTCGATATGAACCTTTACTTTCTCAGATTCCTTCAACTATACTCTTTCCCCACTCTCTATTTTCGGCAAAACCCCATCAATGAAATTGCGGATTCCCAAAGTTGTTATCCTATATTCCCCACGCCCAACTCTTTCAACCCAGCCTGAATTAACTAATTCGCTTAGGCGAGCCGTAATGGTGCTTGATTTTCCGCCGGTTAACGAGGCAATCTCACCCGTTGCTAACGAATCTTTCTCCAGCCTTCCAGTCTTGCATCCAACATACGCTTTAACAAGGTGAAGTAATATGGCGTCTTTCTCCCCTCCGATCTTCTCCCTCGGAACAGTGACGACTAAACCTTCAGGTGTGAAAGCTATTATGCCCTCTAAGCGCTTTAGAAGATCTTCTAAATCGACCGTTAAGATAAGTTTCGAAGCTAGATCATATGCCGGAAGAATCTGCTGAATAAACTTCAAGAGAGACCTGATAACGTCGTCAGGTTTACCCTTGAATCTTAATTCCATATCTTTGTATTTAGCGGATAATTCCAGTAGTTCTTCCTCTTTTTCCATCAAACCCCTCCCAAGCTATAAGCGTGTCATTTGCTGAGTGAAAGTCTAGCGAGATAAGCGGCAAACCATATATGGAATGCCTTATTATACATCAGTATATCTACATGCTATAAAGATTTACTCTTCAGAGCAACCAAAAATAACGAAAATATTTTTGAAGAAGAAACAGCATCGAATGATTTTAAAGTTCCGGACTTTTTCAAAGCCAAATAGCAAGCGAAAATTTTCATTCTAGCCAAAAATATTATCTTTTCAAAGACTACTCTGATAATTAGACGTCTCTAGCACGGCGGTGATCGTGCAGTCCATCCATCCTTTAAAAAGACAAGTAAGGATTTCAGTCGCCATCCCTGCGTCCTTTACATCAGATATTCCACATTTGAGAGAAAAGACGCTTAGAATAGGACTTGTTGGGCGAGCACTAGCAATCTTTCGCGTGGATGAAGTATTAATTTATCCGGATATTCTCAGCCAGAACCAAACAAGAGATGCGGATCTAATCGAGATGATTCTTTCATATATGGAGACACCGCAGTATTTGAGAAAACGATTATTCAAGATTAGATCTGAACTCAGATATGTTGGGATCTTGCCTCCCCTGAGAACGCCTCATCATCCAACCGAAAAAAAGGAAAAAAATTTAAAGATAGGAGAGTGCCGTGAGGGAGTAGTAATTTCATCGGGCAAAAAAGGAGCTTATATTGATATAGGCGTGGAAAGACCACTTCTGGTTCCTGGTGTACGAATGAAGGTTAACTCTAGAGTAACAGTCACAATAAAAGAGAAAGGCAGAGAATTGATCGGCGAAATAATTAGCCCCGATAAGGTGAAGTTCTATTGGGGCTATAGGGTTAAGAAATCCAGTTCTCCTTTAGGTAGAATCTTGAAAAGCCGAGAATACGACTTGGTTATTGCTACGTCTCGACGTGGCGAACCCGTGATGAAAGTTATAGATAGATTACTTAACCGCTGGAAGAGATCCAGCAAAGTTCTTGTTGCTTTTGGCGCCCCAACTCAAGGACTTCAAGAAATTATCAAACAAGAAAATATTAGACTTGAGGATGTAGCACACTTTATCATCAATACTATTCCGGATCAAGGCGTAGAGACCGTTCGAACGGAGGAAGCCATTTACGCAACTCTAGCAACGCTAAATATTTTAGCGCCATGAAAGAACACCTCAAGCAATTCTAATAGTCTCATCGCTCTTAAAATGCAGCAACCTGAACTTTCAGTATCCAATTTACGGAATGCGGACTTAATGCGAGAGAATTAGAGACTTCTAATCCTAAACTACTAACCAATGTTAGTCTTTAATCGTGAAGGATTTCTATGCGATGAACAGAATTAAGATTTATGAAAACTTCACTCCGATCAATTTTACTTACAACTTGGGGAATAGGCTGGGCAATAGTCGATCTAAGAACGGTTGCTTTACCTTCTGAAAGCCATATTCCAGGAGGATCACGTGTTACCGCCGTCAGAATACCTTCATATCCATAAGATTGATCTAAAATAACATGGATTTTCCGGCCGAGATGTTTTTCAAGCATATGAAAAATTGTAGGAGGCGGATTATCAGACATGAGCCTTCATCAAAAAGTAGAACAATCAGCAAATAAGTTTTTCTATCATCTAGAAGGAAGATTCTTCTCCAAAAATATAGAGACAGATCACCGATTCATACTGAATGGCTCAATCCCCAATCAAACACAAATCACTGAGAAAATCGGAATATGCAAAAAAGTGTAAAAGAGTCTTTTACACTTTTTATATTCTAGATCCAAAATAAACTGTAGGGACTCTTCAGTGACAGGAAAAAACTATAGAGAGAAGGCGATAAGTCGATATTCATCACTCTTCACACTTCCATCAGCCAGAAGAATCTATACTCTCTTAGTTCTACACTGTCTATTAACCGGAGTATTCATCTTCATAATTTATACGCCTTCAGTTGAAGGGTTTCTTTTAGGACTCGGGTTCGGAGGAATTCTAGCCTTCGCAGCATTCATCTGCAATTATGTAACGTGCAGATGGATACTACATGAAGACACAATATTAGACTTTAGGAGAACATCATTTCTCTCCCTCATCTCAAACTTCATCCTCTCCGTTTTCATACTAGCTGATCTAATCATTTTTAGACTTTCTGGAGCGGAAAACATCAATCTTAAGGCTAGCTCTCTCGGCTTCTTCTCCTCGCTTACCCTTAGAATATTAGTATTTCGAGCAGTCTCATTTGTCAGCATAGTAAGGGTTGGGGCTTCTGCGATTTTTCAGCCGTCATTCTTCATAGCAGCTCTGTTCATTCCACATCTTTTACCCTTGGAGAGCTGGCATGGTGCCTTATTGAAGAGCGTTGTGGCGACACTCGCATCCTTCTTACTCATAGAATTATTGGTTAGGTCTCTAAATAAGATCGGTGATGAGACTGTTGGAATTCCATCTCTACATCTTTTTAGGGCATTCTTTGCGAACTGGACAGAAGGGGCAGTTGAACCTTTAGAGGAAATATTTGAGGAGCTAAGTGAGGAACGTGACGTAGAGGTCTCGATGCTTGCGTTTAGATCTGATGGCAGAATGAAAACCATGATTGTAGTTCCAAGTTTGCATCCGGGACCCTTTAAGAATGTCGGAAGCAGCTATATCCCCAGCATGATTCAAAAAGCATTAGAGAATAAATTTGGATGCGTGATCTCTGTTCAGCATGGAATATCAGGTCATGGATTAGATTTAGCATCACAGCATGAGAACAAGAAAGTGCTTAATAATCTACTCAAAGCTGAATTCAATAGCTTTAGAAATCAAGCATCTCCTTTCATACAGATCAGAAAAGAAGGCGCCACCGCAGATTGCCAAGTATTTGATGGACATGCCCTCGTCATAGTGACTCTTTCACCAAATACAACAGAAGATATGCCTTTGGAGCTCAAGGGGTTAATTGAAGAAAAAGCAACGGAGTATGGGTTCTCTTCAGTATCTACTGTTGACGCGCATAACAGCATAAATGGGAACTTCATCCCTGAAAAAATAAAGGAGCCAATCCTTCACGCAGTCTCCCTAGCCTTAGAAAAAGCAACGGAGTCTCCAATGTTTAATTTTAAAGTTGGAGCAGCCAAGATCATTCCTCCGGA
The DNA here is from genome assembly GCA_021158305.1 of Candidatus Bathyarchaeota archaeon. Taxonomy (GTDB): domain Archaea; phylum Thermoproteota; class Bathyarchaeia; order Bathyarchaeales; family DTEX01; genus B63. The sequence continues at coordinate 8,875 of JAGGUU010000143.1, read as the reverse complement.
TCTAAGTATTCGGGATGGAATGGGCCCTGGAGGAATAAGTATCGTGGTTGTTGAAGTAAACGGACAGAAGACAGCCTATATTACGATTGATGGCAATAATATGATTTCTGGGCTAAGAGAAAAGATAATCTCTGAAGTTAGCAGTTTAGGCGTGGATTACAGTGAGGTTACGACGACCGATACTCATGCAGTTAATGCTGTAGTCTTAAATGATAGAGGATACCATCCGGTCGGAGAAGCTATAGACCATGAAAAATTGATAAGATATATTAAAGATGGCGTTAAAAAAGCCCTGAAAAACCTTGAGTTTGCAGAAGTGTCATATTGTAAGGTGAGCATCTCCGGAGTGAAAGTCATAGGAGAGCGGCAAATAGACGATCTTTGCATGATCGTCGACGAGACCTCGAAGAAAACTAAGAAAAACTCTATGATCCTTCTATCAGTTTTTATTCCTATACTCATCACGGTATTTTCGTTTCTATAACAAAAAAGGAATTAATGTTTAGTGCTTTAAACAGTTCCTCCACAATACTTAAGCTATGCGTATAAGGAGACATTCCTTAAATCTGGAGGTAAAGTTGGGAGCAAAGCAGCATCTACGGAGCCGTCAACATGAAGCTCAACTCGACCATTTATATCTTTACGTACTTTAGCTCCCAGAATCTCCAAATATTTTCCTGTCTCCACGCTAGCTAGCTCGTCAACTTTATTATTCCATAACACAACGGTCACCTTCCCTGTCCTATCCCCTACTTCAATCCTCCTCACTTTACCAGAGGATTTATCCTTACGTATGAATGTGTTTACAGGGAAAACATTCACTACAAGCCCGAAAATATTCACCTTAGTCTCAGACTCGATCCGACCAATCTTCTTAAAGAATCTCTCGAGCGGTGGAAAATCATCTTCCGATATGCCACGAGGCGATATTTCAACTTTACCCTTTGAACCAATATTGAATTCCAGTTTTCCATCATATCCCTCGCGTACATACCCGTGGGAAAACCTAACGATTTTACCAATCACTTTAAAATCCAGATCATTCACTAAATCACCCCATACAACTACTCTGAGCATGCTTGTTCCGTCAGTAATATAGAGACTTCTCATTTTTCCTTCTTCACCGTTAGACCTAACAAAAGTACGTATGGGATTCACATGCAATATGCGACCTACAATCGTCACGTCACTTAATCCTGAGACAAGATTACGTATCGATGTACCCTTCATTAACGGAATCCCGGTGATCTCTAAGCCAAATTCAGCCGCTACCGCCCTCGCTGCACCTTCTAAGGTTAGAAACCCCTTAGACTCTTGAATTTTTTTGTTAATTAAGCGAAGAATCATGTTGCGTGTAACATCTTTACGAGACGAAAGAATCCTCTCGATTATCTCTTCAACCGACATATTTCTGCTCGAATCTCTTAATGAGAAGAGAAGAATAAAAGTTTATTTGACACAACAATGAAGTGTATTTATTGGGTTAACGAAAGTGCCAGATCAATCAATACTAGTTACTCTAGGCACAACTTTGATAATTTTGGGATTCGCCATAGCATTCATCGCTATTCTCCTAATGTTTATCCAAAGCCTCTCTTTTAGAGGAAAAGTAAGAGGTGGAGGGCTGGTAATGATTGGACCTGTACCGATAATATTCGGTACTGACAGAGAATCAATGAAGATTCTGATAGCATTAGCGATATTACTTATAATAATCGTCGTGGTTTTAATGCTAACTCCTAAGATCATCATCTAGTATAGGGGATAATTGTGAATGGGAAGAGTTTGTGAGATCTGCGGCGTTAACCCCGCGATGTACGTATGTAGCAACTGTGGACGAAATGTTTGCTCCCAATGTTTTGAAAAGACTAGCTGGCTCTGCATCGAATGCTATAATAAGAGAGATCAGAGTTTTAAGGAGGAGATGCCTTGGACATCCTATCCTTTGTTTATAAAGATTTTTTTGATAGGTTTTCTTCTTGCCTTCTTGGGCATGATAATATTAATGGTTGCCGGGCTAATGGAAGGGGTGTCTCAATCCTCAGGCTTCATAATTTTTATAGGACCTATACCAATAATGCTCGGAGTAGGGAAACCTTCTTTGTTAGCATTTTTCTTAGCCATTCTACTACTAATAATAGGCATAGTTCTATTCTTTATTTTCCGGAGAATAAGTTTTCAGAGTATAGAGAAACGGCACATCATATAAATCATTAGTTTCCAGAGAAAACTTGAGATTTCCAGAGCATACCTCTTTTTTGAAGATACCATCTTCTCTTTTTCTCCGTAAATTATATAAAAGAAGATCATGATGAGAACTAAAAGCGTGATGCTGATTATTACATTAATGACCATACCGAAGTATTCTTCTACGTTCAAGCCTCGTAACCTCAGATATTCTGTGACGTTCTAATATTTTAATATGTAGCTTTCCTCCATTCCTTCATAAGTATATCATAAAAGGAATCATCTTCTTCAAAAATATCAAAGATTCCCAAGCTTTCAGCAAGCTTCTGCGCGATTAGATGATAGCAGAGACGTGCCTTACGATTCATCACATTATAGTAGAAATCATCACATGAACAAAAGTTTGCAGCTGGCATGATTAAATAATCCCTTCTTCTTCCAACAACTATCCATATCACTCTTCCGCTCGGCTTAAAAATATATTTTTTAACTCTTTTCTCGTTTACAGCTTTCCACGCATTTAGAAATCTTGAGCCGAAAATTTTTGTAAGTAATTCGATATGTTTTTTGCTCAGCTTGCCTTTTAGCCTCGCTTCTTTACATATAGCGTCTAGGGATTTTATCTCCGGATCGCTTTCCAGCATTGACTTTTTCTTCCACATCTAGTGCTTATCCACTCATTTTTACGTTATATTCTAATGATATTGAGAGTTATAGTTAAGCCTATACTCCTTTAATCCTCCTCAAATGATTGATTGTCCCAAGAAACGTTCCATCCAAGAGGTATATTTCGGCATTCTCGAAGTCTACGCTTCCAGAACGTAGTATAGGACCAATGAAACCGCTGAATCTCTGCTCTCTTACAAGACCATAATCGTTTATTGCTTGTCCTCCTAAGAAATTATTGAATGAAGGCATTATTATTATATTATTAACGTTTAAGGAGATATTAAGACTCTCCAGCACATCTTCAACGCTTCTTTTCTTCTTCACCTTTACATTATGAGCTCTAAGCATGGATTCTGCAAGTATCCTGCTGTTGCAGGGAGCCTTAACCCAAACTTGCCGAGTTATCCTAAAACCCATGGGATCTCTAAATGTAACAACTGGATGGACATGTCCAATAACTAAATTTCTGCAATTAAGCATCTTGAGAAATGGCCATGTATGACCATGAAAGAATCCTACATCTCCAATTATAACGCCTCTAGACGGCAGAATCTCTACATTTTCAGGGAGCAAAGCTTCTATATCGCCGTCATGATTTCCAGGAACCACTTGAACCTTCGCGACTAAACTACAGATTTCTTCAAAGAACATTGGAACGTCATGCCATTCCTCAGTCTCAATCCCTGAAAATGTATGCTTCACATCTCCTAGGACTAAAAGGCGATCAGGCTTTTCTGAAAGAATTATGCCTTTAAGCTTCTCAAGTAGTCTTCCCGTCTGCGAGGGAATGTATATGCCTTCATCGGCAAGAGGAATCTCCCAGCCTATATGAAGATCCGATATGACAAGTGTTCTCTCTGAACCTTCACTAATGAGAAGAGCTGCTTGAGAATCAAGTAAGCTTAATTCACCGACTCTTTTCATCGTAAATCTTCTCTTCAGGGAGAAAGTAATTTATTCTGTAAGAATAAAAACATTCAAAATTCTTAGCCTTTACAATCATGGATGAGAGAAATTATTTGAGAGTAAAGTTCTTTGTTCGCCGCGGCTATTATCGAAAAATGTCTAAGTTTTGTTAGAGGAATCTCGTCTTTCTCATCTACCTCCAAAAGGCTGAAGATTCCCCCGGCTTCTTGCAGAATAAGCATAGCTGCAGCGAAGTCGAATGTTCGAAGCATTCCCCGCATATCCAGATGAGCATCTAACATGCCTGATGCTACGCAGCATATCTCAAGCGAAGCTGATCCTAAAGACCTCACTCTTCCAGTTGCCTTCATAACTGGAATGATCGCACTCACGCTTTTTGGGACTGGAGAGAGATCCACGCTTATAACGGAGCTTTTCAGATCTGAAGTCTTCGATGTTGTTATTCTTTTTCCGTTGCGCCACGCGCCTTTATTCTTCTCAGCAACGTATAATTCGCCACTGAAAAGATTCATTACGGCGGCGGCTTCGACATCTTTTAGGTTGTCTTCAGATGCAAAAGCAAGTGCAGATGAAGCGAAGCCTATTCCTCTAACGGCATTCATCGTTCCATCAACTGCGTCAACAATCAGGTACCTCTTCGGATTTTCGCCTATCTCTTGAACGCCGCCTTCTTCTCCAATAAGTATGCAGGATATGCTGTTTCGCTTCAGATACTTGACGACGACTTCTTCAGCGATTTTATCAATGAGTCTGGTGCGATCCTCGCCGAAGCCGATGCCAACTATTCTTCCGCCTTCGCTAGAACCTAAAAATGGATGAACAGCATTACGGATTTCCTTGGAAATCTCCACTAGAACGTTTATACCTATCTCGTTCATTCATCTTCACCCGAGGGCTCAAAGATCCAGAAGTATATTGAGACATAGTTTAAATATTTCTTTCGTATTTCGAGAATAAACGAAGTAATCAAGAGGATCTCTGCAAATAGTGAAGAAAAATGTTCAAGCCAGACCAAGCTAAGCATGGAAACAAATGCTATGATTTTCACCCATACTGAAACCGTGAGAGAAACTATAAGAAATATAAACATAAAGAGGCTTCTTATTGCTACATTCGAAGGGCTTCCATAAATCCAACTATATTATCTTTTATAGAATGAATGAATGGATGCTTGATTTCTTCAATATTTTTAATCCTCTCCAACCGGGATATACGGAAGTATAGCGGTGGATGAGGATCCCATCCAAGCCATTCTTGAAGCCTGTAGGCTGGCATCCTCTCGAATTGAAGCCTTTGAAAACCTATCTTTCTTAAGGCCTCAGCTAAAACTTCCGGCTGGCCGAGTCTAATAGCTGATTCCAGATCGGCCTTTGCCTCAAAAAACTTAGCGATGAAATAAACGGCGGTGAGCGCCAAGAAGAGATAGAAGTATCCGAAGAGAAAAAGAAACGGCCAAAAGACGTAGATTCTAAGCAAGTATTCAGCCGAGCTTAGTATGAAGAGCATAAGCGGATCTCTGCCCTTCAGATGGCTGAATTCGTGACCAATAACGCTTAGTATCTCGTCATCTTCTAGCTGAACAAGTAGGCCGCTTGTGATAAGCAGTATTCCTCGACTTGGACAAGGTCCTGAAGCTGCCGCATTAGGAATTATAGTATTTGCGATTATTATTTTAGGAATTGGTAGGTTGAATTTCTCAGCAGCCTTCTTCACAATATCGTATACGTTTATAACCTTTACCGACATGCTTTCAGGTCTACACGTGAATCCGTAACGAGAGAAAACCTCATTCGCTACATCGAAGTCTATTCTTCTTCCTATCGCTAAGGTTCTCTCATAAATCTCAGCCTTAATTCTCATCAAGGTTTCCCTGCTGAATCTCCGTCTGAATATTTTGTACTCTTCGTCACGAAGGTGATAGTGAAGTATATGGACAGAGGGCTTCTCAGGTGTGATCTGCCAGTTTCCAAGACGCATAATAATCTTGTCAGAAAACAGGAAGAGTACAAACTGTAATGCGACTAGCATTATCGGCGTATACTTTCCAACAATCATAAAGAGAAAAGCGCCGATTACGATGAAAATGATGAAGAGGAACACCATACTCCCAGAAAACATTCGGTAAATTATGTTTCTGCTTCTATGAGGCGCGCGTTCCGGAATAACCGGTTCCCCTTCCACCCATGCAAAGTAAAAGCTGCTCCGCCTGACTTGCTCCTCGAATATCTGAACCCCGATGAAAATATCTTCTCTCAGCTTTTCTATTACACGCTGGGGAACTGAACCCCACGTTATGATTCTAACAACGATTGGTTTTCCAACAACTACCTCAACCTTCACCCACCAACCACCCATAGGATCCGGGAGGACAAATGAGATGAAATTAGCATTATCCGAAAATATATCTGTGAAGCGATCTATTTGAGGGAGTACATAATGATAATGGAGAAATTTTATAAAATCACCATATACATCCGGGGTAATCTCAGTATCTATCGTGAAGGATAAGATATTTTCGCCTGCATCCATACCTCATCCACAACTGATCTTTCGCATTTACTGTTATTAAAACATCACTGTAAGAGAGCCATGTCATTTTCTGAGATGAGACTACATTGTTCCTGACTCCCAGCTTGAAAGATACTTTTTCTGTTCTTCAGTCATCTCGTCGATCTTTACTCCTAAACCTTCAAGTTTCAAACGTGCCACAAGTTCATCAATCTCTCTTGGTACTGAATAAACTTGCGGCTTCAAAGATTGAGACTTAACGAGATACTCTACGCATAAAGCTTGGTTTGAGAAGGACATATCCATAACCTCTGAGGGGTGACCTTCAGCTGAGGCCAAATTCACAAGTCTTCCCTCAGCAAGCAGATAGATTCTTCTCCCATCTTTTAAGAGATATTCTTCCAGATTCGGTCTTACAAGTTTCTTCGAGACAGAGATTTCCTCTAAATCCGGAATACTTATCTCTACATTGAAATGACCGCTGTTGCCTATGATAGCTCCATCCTTCATCTTCAGCATATGCTCCTTTCTTATCACATGTTTATTCCCCGTGGCTGTTATGAAGATGTCTCCCTTCTCTGCGGCTTTCATAAGCGGCATTACTTGGAACCCATCCATCACGGCTTCTAAAGCTCTCATCGGATTTACCTCCGTAACGATTACGTTTGCCCCCATCCCTTTTGCTCTCAACGCCAGTCCTCTACCGCACCAGCCGTATCCACAGACGACGAATGTTTTTCCAGCCAGCAGAACATTTGTTGCTCTAAGAATACCATCTATTGTGCTCTGACCAGTACCATATCGATTATCAAAGAGATATTTGGTATAAGCATCATTTACAGCTATTATCGGATATCTAAGCTTTCCCTCCCGAGCCATAGCTCGGAGGCGAATTACACCAGTAGTTGTTTCTTCAGTTCCGCCAATTATACTCTTTAACGCCTCCCTTCTCGATGAGTGAATAGTGGTTGCGAGGTCCGCTCCATCGTCAAGAGTTATCACAGGGTCATGATCGATCACTTTATTAACACACCAATAGTACTCCTCAGTTGTTTCACCTCGCCAAGCATAAACACAGATTCCTGACTTCACCAATGACGCTGCAACTTCATCTTGCGTTGAGAGTGGATTCGAGCCACATAGGGCGACTTCGGCACCTCCCGCCTGCAGAGTTTTGACGAGAACAGCCGTTTCTTTAGTCACATGTAAACATGCCCCGATCCTTAATCCTTTCAGAGGTTTCTCCTCTTCAAATCTCTCCCGTATCTTGTTTAGGACAGGCATATGCCTTGAAGCCCACTCAATCAGAAGATCGCCTTTTTCAGCCAAGCCTAAATCCTTAACCTTATAATCACTCATTTCCGGCGTTCCTCTTTCATCAATTTGAGAGAACTTGAATCATCTTTAAACTACATCTCATCTTTCATGAAATAAGTGGCAAATCATCTAGCTTTTACATGCTTAACTATTGGAGGCCTAATCTTTTTCAGGACGCGATATCTACAGTATGGGCATCTTATCCCGAGCTCAAGCTCGCTTGACTTCACGATGGCACCGCACTTTAAGCATTGATAAAGAAGAACCGTCTTTTCATTCTCACTCATCTTTATTCACCATAAACCACAGAGTTCAACGATAAAATTGAGAGGTTGAAGTATTTAAATTGCATGTTCTTTTAGGAGTTGCCCTATCTTAGCGAGTTCCTCTTCTAGCTTTTTAACTCTTGCCTTCACTTTTTCCGTCTCTTTTTTAATTTTCTCATCTTCAATTTCCTTCTTCCGTTTCTCATTGGACTTCAAGATCAGACGGAGAAATTCGGAGTCATACGTCTTAAGAAGCATCTTAACATTTGGGATAAGACAGTGTCCGCCTATCACGCCCGGAAACATTGGCGGGCGGTCGAAACGCACTCTATGCGTATCTTCCAAGAAGTCAACAATTTGGTCAAAGTCTGTATCGAAATATCCGCTTATTCTATGCATCTCTTGGAAACAAGCTATCATCCAAGCTCTATAGGTTGTTTCAAAGATCTTAGCGAGTTCCGTCTCTTTCGACGATTTTAAAAGCTTAACTTTAAGCCCGAGCTTCTCGAAGTGCTTACGCGCCAGATCCGCAGATTTACTGTCGGTTCCGCCGACATACTTAGTCCAGCGTCTAATCTCCCATTTCATATATTCCCTACTTTTATGAACTCCTCTAATGGGAGAATGCACAACTAACCGCTGACTTTTCTTTCTAATTTCTTCTGTTGTACCAGGGGGAACCGTGCTGTTTATTATCGTGATTTCAGGATCAAACTTCACAATGTACTCGAGAACAGATCTGACAAATTCTTCACGATTGTAACATGGAATGCATACATGCATAACATCTATTTTACCCTCCGGTTTATTTGCTCCAGCCTTCCTCATCTTTTCGATATCTAAATCATATGCATAGACGGAAAAAACCCCGCTCTCAACAAGAAGCTCGTATAGAGCTCCACCTACTTCGCCCAGTCCAATGACAAGAACCTTTTCCTTCCGCATATAATCCGCTCCAAACCAGCAAGAATAAGAGGATACCAGAGTTTATTTTATTTTTT
>JAGGUU010000075.1 GCA_021158305.1 Candidatus Bathyarchaeota archaeon | reverse complement strand
CTTTTTCTTACACCCCCTCCTCTTCTTCTAGGGAGAGCTGCCGAGAGGAGATTTTATGATTCCCAAAGCATTCTTCGTAACTGGGGGAAAAGCAGTCGGGAAGGTCTCAAGCCTAAACGCGTTTGACTTAGCTTTAAAAAACGCTGGGATAGCTAACTGTAACCTTGTCAACGTGAGCTCAATAATTCCCCCGAACTGCAAGGAAGTGCCTCCTCAAGAGATACCGACGGGAAGCATAACATACGCTGTTATTGCGAAGGCGGAGGGTAGAGGAGGAGTGATAAGTGCGGGAATAGCATGGGGAATAGCGGAGGAGGGATATGGCGTTGTAGCTGAGGCCTATGGAAGCATGGATGAAAACGCATTGAAAGAGACATTAGAGAAACGGATTTTGGAGATGGCGAGTATCAGGGGAATAAAGCTTCGAAAAATAAAGTATAAGATAGAGTCTCTAGATGTGCCTGAGGGCGATTATGGATGTGCAGTAGCCGCGCTTGTATACCTCTTCTAAAAATATGAAGTCTTAGGCCATGAGGCCGCGTACTTTTCTCCCTGCGCTTGTCAGACCTCTGAATACTCTTCCCCTACCCTTCCCTAGATGTAGATCGGGAAGCAAGGTTCTGTCGACAAGTATGACTTCAAACCATTTTGAACGGCCGTCTTCCCACACCCAGTAAGAGTTTAAGACTTCAAGGTTCGGATATTTTCTGGCTGCTCTCTCTTCGGCTATTAGTCTGAGGCTTTTAGCTGGCTTATACTTGTTCACTCCCATTCTCTTCTGTCTTCTTCCGGCTCTTGGACGCGGCTTTCTCAGCCCTCCCCTTCTAACTCTAACACGGACCACGACGTATCCTGGTTTATCTTTATAGCCAAGCCTCCTAGCCCTATCTATCCTCGTCGGCTTCTCGATTCTTATGATGGCTGGTTGTTTCCGCCATTCAATCAGCCTTTTCTGCATTATCTCCTTTACATAGGATGAATCTGGCTTCCTCCAAGCTTGCGCCATATACTTGTATGCCACTGTCCTACTCACTCCGAGATATCCATTCATAGTGACGAGTCAAATTTATACCTTCCGTTTTAAAGATGACTGGGCATACGATTAAACTTAAGCTTTTAAGATCACGGAAAGGGTTATTTGCGGTCTCACAGAAATACTCCTCTTGGTGATCTTAATGACGGATAAGACTATTCACGTCACTGTCTGGAATGAATTCCTCCATGAAAAGAAAGATTCAAGTGTGGCTGAGATATATCCGGAGGGGATTCATGAGACAATCGCGGAATATTTGAATGGGAGATCTGGGATAGAGACGCGTACCGCGACGCTTGAGGAGCCTGAGCATGGATTAACCGATGATGTTCTAAATAGTACGGATGTTCTTATCTGGTGGGGTCACATGGCTCATGACAGGGTACGTGATGATGTAGTTGAGAAAATATATTATAGAATAACGTGTGATGGAATGGGTCTTATCGTTCTTCACTCGGCACATCACTCGAAGATCTTTAAGAGGCTTATGGGTACGAGTTGCAGTCTTAGATGGAGAGAAGACGGGCAGAGAGAACGCTTGTGGGTTGTCTCTCCTTGGCATCCGATAGCTGAAGGTATTGGAGACTATTTTGAGATTGAACAGACAGAGATGTACGGTGAGTTCTTTGATATTCCAAAGCCGGATGAGATAGTTTTCATAAGCTGGTTTAAGGGCGGTGAAGTTTTCAGAAGTGGATGTTGCTTCTATCGAGGCCGGGGAAGGATCTTCTACTTCAGACCTGGACATGAGACTTATCCGATATACCATAATAGAATGGTTCTACGTGTAATCGAGAATGCTGTGAGGTGGGCGGCTCCTGTTGAGAGGCCGAGGACTCTTACGATACCAAGAGCTGTTCATGCTAGGCCGCTTGAAGACCTAAAGTAGTGTTGGTCTTCTAGAGATAATCGATGCTCTTTGGAAAATATCTCTCTGATCTTGAGGGATAGTAGCAGAAGATATTCTTTATTTATGTAGATACTTCTATTTCCATAGCTGCTCCCTCTTTTATGAGAACCCTTGCGTTCTCTTCTGGGAGGGATGCTATATCCTCAGGTTTGAAGGGTCCGTATGTCTTCATATCTGCGCCTATGATCTCCGGTATCTCGCGGAGAATTCTAACGACTACAAATTTGCTCTTTAGTCTATTCTTGTTGGTCTTTTCTATTTTTCCCTGAAGTAGTTTTTCAACGAATTTTTTGAAGGATTCGAAATGTAGGGATGATTCTTGTAGCCATTCTTTCTCTTCATCTGTTAGGTTTGCGGATGGAGGAGCTTCTCCTTCTCGTATTTTTTGAATGATCTTTTCGTAGCGGGTTTGAATAAGCTCCACCGTCATCTTCTTAACGTTCTCCTCCTCCTTCTTTATGAGGGTGCTCTTTACTGTTTTTTCATCTAGCATTCTTTGTTCCTCACGGATCCTTCTAATGTAGGAGGCGAGTCTCTTGTAGAAGTCTCCTGAAAGGGGCTGAATCTCCCTGCTGTTCTTCTCTCTCATCCAGGCTTCAAGCAGTTCATCATACATGTTTAATCTGCAACCTCAGCTGCATCTTTACATAGGAGAAAAATCGCTGCCGCCATTGGCAGCTCCACTTTAATATCTCTATATGGACCAAATGTTTCTTCTCCTATCCTAAATTCTGGAGCTTCCTTCACGTATATTGTGACCTCTCCCTTTTTGAAAGCTATGGCTGAGGATAGAGGGTCGAATTCTTCAATCTCATTAGCTGAGAGGGGGATTTTGAGCCATCCGGTCTTTCCGTGAAGGGTGTTTGGGAGGCGGATGAGTCTATGGATGTCAGTGGTCACTACCGTGTCGATTCGTGCTGATTGGGATTCAATCGCCTTCCTTATGATCCTCTTCCAGGCTTCGACGCCGGCGCCTCTTATGAGGCTCCAGGGGCCTTCCTTCTCCCAGCTCTTTAGGATCTCCTCCCTTCTGGAAATAATCTCGTTGATTATCTTCTTCCTTAAACCTAGCTCTTCAAGATCCTCTTTTGTCGCGGAGAGTAGAAACTCGTGTGTTCCCCTTGCTATTCGACCTCTCCAGCCTGGCTCATCCATGTCTGGTCCAGAGGTTACGCGTCTTCCATGTGGGGTTCCTTGAAGGCCGTGATATGCTGGGTCTAGTCCTGTGCCTGTTATGTAATCGACTATTTCTTTCCGCGCTGAGGAGTCTAGCTCGCGTATTTTTTCATTCTCTACGTGTATGTGGTAGCCTCTGTGGCCGCTGAATGAGACTTGGATTTCATGGGGGGAGAATCCGAAGTCGTCGATTAGGAAGTCTAAGAGTTTCATTGCCTCGTATTTGGCTGATTCGAGGCATATCTCGCATGGCCATTTTCTTTCTTCGAATCCTTTTCCTCCGCAGATGGGGCATTCATTTGGGGCTACTCCTCTACCTTGGAAGCCGCATTTTTTACATGTCCAGGTGTCATGGATCTTTCTGCATTTGGTTGGTATGTGATCGGCGTCGATGTCGAAGTATAGATCTGCCCCTAGCCATCCCTTCTTTTCCATGCTTTCCTCTGGCATCTCATAGTATGCTGCTGAGTAGTATGCGTGTGATGGGACTAGTTGTTTCACGTAGTTTCTGAGGTCTTCTACGTTGAGGAAGCTCTTATGTCTTATGACCACGTTTTCTTTGAAGGTGAAGAAGCCGAATTCTCTCTTGGAGATGTTTGATGGAGGCTTGATCATTGAAGCGTTTTCTTTATAGAACTCTGCGAATTTGTCATGGATGAATGAGATGTTATTCATGTCCAGAAATATTGTCTTGAGATTCTTTCTTAAAGATTCTTATTCTTCTGCGGTAGCTGGCTAATGGATGCTTTACGTTTCCGCATGTTTCGGAGCCTGGGCATAATCCGTGGGTCTTTAGTGTCTCGCATGATGGGGGAATATATTTTGTTCCGGATCCTCTGCTGCCTGCTATGTGTTCAACTTGGTAGCGTGTTAATCTCTCGTTGAAGTCGGATGATGAGCGGAATATGTCTACTATATCCGGTATCTTCATTCCGATGTTTAGGAGGAAGGATGTGAGTGTGAAGCGGCCTAGGTGGGAGATGTGCTGGCCTGACTTAGCTGCTGAGAAGAGCTGGCTTATGCATGGTGGGAAGGCTTCATGAAATGTTCCCTTTGGGGTTTCAAATATTCTCTTCTCTGAGTCTCCTGCATATTTCTTTTTGATCTCCTCTATATGGTTTAGTAGTTTCTCTGGGAGTTCTAGTCGTATTTCCATGTTGAGTTTATCCTCGATTCTTCTCCTCACTTCTTCGCGGAGTAGCCTAGCTACTTCTCTCTTTGTGAGGTAAACCTCGCCTTTCAGTAGTGGTTTATTTACGAGTTTGAATCTGTCTTCGTGGAATGGTCTAGTGTTTCTGAGATAGTCTATGAAGGAGATGGCGAAGTCGAATCTTCTATCTCCAATAGTGTCTTTTACTCGTCTGATTCTCCAGTTGAATGTCTCCGCTACTTCGAGGATCTTGTCTCTTTCTTCCTCTATTAGAAGGTTGTAAGCTCTTATTGCTTCTCCGAGGGCGTATCGTCTCTTTATGTAGTTGTTGCCTGAGGCAGCTGCCATTATTATTGCTACTGGGAAAGATGGGATTTCGATGTCTTCTTCACGTTCCCGGTAGGATACTCTGGGGGGATTATTCTCTAGGGCTTCTCTTATTCGCTCAGCTGCCCTCTTTACGATTGATTCTACCTCTGGATTGTCTAGATTTTGAATTTCTAGGTTTACTCTTCTCACTTCCTCCGCGGCGTCTGTGAGGAAGGGATACTTGGCTATATCTTCTCTTGTCAGGGTCAACTTGCTTTTCCTTTATTACTCTACTTCTATTCTCGGTGCGAGGTAATAGACTAGTGTTCCATCGTAGGGTTGTTTGAAGTCGAGGCGGATGGGCATGTCTGTTGAGAATTCAAGTGCGACGACGTCTGATGTGGCTGATGCTGCTTTAACTATGTCTGAGAGGTAGCTGAGTGGGTATGTTGCTTTTGATGGTTCCTTGACTTCTAGGGATAGGAGGGCGTCGCTTCCCTTCTTCAGCTCTATTGTTGCCCCCATTATTTCTCCTTTTGCGCTCATCATGAATTTTTCGCCGTCTGTCTCCATTCGTACATGGTCGCTTACTAGGGCTACGTCTTCGAGTGATTGGCGTAGTCCATCTGCTGTAAGTGTTGCTTTTGCGTTGAATGTTACTTTTGGAACTGGTATCTCTTCTTCTGTCACTTCTAGGGTTGGCATCCTGAATGTTCGTGTGTATTTTCCTCGGATCTTAACTATTAGCTGGCCTGTCTCCTCGTCTAGGAGTATTTCTAGAATCTCGTCTCTCTTAGCTCTCTTAAGAAGCTTTAGGAGTTCGCCTAGGTTTACGCATATCTTTGCGTCTTCGTCGGAGGTGTATTCGTCGAATACTGTTTTTTGCATTGTGAAGTCGACCATTGCTACGCGTGATGGATCCATGGATCTGAGTTTTATTCCTTCGGGGCTTACGTTGAATGTTCCTTCATCGATTAGTGTTGATATT
>JAGGUU010000085.1 GCA_021158305.1 Candidatus Bathyarchaeota archaeon | reverse complement strand
CATGATTAATGATGAACGTGAACACGTCTATAAAGAGAACGAGGATGAATGCATGGAGATTCTTCACAAGTGGGCTGAGATCATTCGGGAGGGTGTGAAGAATATCGATGGAACCTCACCCGAGGTCGTCGTAGGATCCGAGACGATAAAATCGATTCGGACGGCTCAGAAGATTGGAGAGGAACTTTCAAGGGCGAATTGTAAGCAGATAATTCTATGCTATTACGTCTGGGACTTCCCGTTTCTCGTGTGGCCCTTCATAAATAGTGTGGGGAGAGATAAGCCAATTCTCTGTCTCTCCAACAATAGCGGCAAATATCCGGGAAATGTTGGATTGCTTGCTACCGACGGGGCACTACGCCAGGCCGGCGTAAGAACTCACAGAATCATAGGCAACATGGATGATCCGGAAGTTCGAGCTAAAGTGATCGATTGGGTACGCGCTGCTCAAGCATATACTGTTGTACAGAATGAGGTTTACGGAATGTATGGCGGACATTCTATGGGCATGGAGACAGGATATTTCCATCTTGTTCCAATCTTGAAAACTTTCGGGACGACCGTCCGCCAGATTGATCAATTATTGCTTGTGAAGAGGATGGAGGAGGTTGATGAAGGCGAGGTTGAAAAGGGATTTAAGTGGTTCGAGAAGCTCTTAGGGGACCGAATAAAGTACGATGGGAAAATGTTGACGCCTGAAACGTTGAAGAAGCAGATACGTCTCTACTTAGCTATGAAGATGATTAATGAGGAGAAGGGATTTGACTTCTGTGGATTGAAGGGTCAACGTGAACTTACAGAGCATGTATGTATAGGCGATGTCGCCGAGATGCTTATGAATGATCCATACGACTGGAACGGCCCGAAGGAGCCCACGGTCTGCGCCACGGAGGCCGATTCGCTAGCAGCCCTAACCATGGAGATACTGAAATATATAAGTGGAGGCCTACCGGTTCTTTTCATGGATGTCCGCTTATACCATCCTGACAAGGATCTATGGGATTTCTGCAACTCGGGAAACCACGCAAGCTGGTATGCATCTCGAAGCATGAATCCGGAGGAGAACTTCAGAAAGATAACGTTTCATCCAGCATTGGAATTCTACTTCAAGGCTGGAGGAGCCTCTGTTGAGTTTGACGCCGCCCCGGGAGAGATAACATTTGCGAGGCTTGGACTATGGAACGATAAGCTCTACATGGTTATAGTCTTGGGTGAGGCTGTTGAGCTTCCACCCGAGGAGAGAAGGGCAATCAATGAAGAAACGAATCCAACATGGCCGCATGTCCATGCGAAGCTTCACTGCACCTTCGATGAATTCATAAATGTCTTTCCATGCAACCATATACTTGGAGTTGCTGGAAATCACGTTCGCCCACTGGTATATCTATGCGAAATCGCGGGGATAGATCCAATAGTTCTCGGATCAGAATCTGAGAAGCGTATTCCGCCGATTTGGGAACGAGTTTCAGAGTAGCTGAATAGTGTAAATATGCTTAATTGCAGAGACTCGCGCCCTCTCATTCGTCTACAAAAGTTCATGGTCTTCGCCGATTCTTTATCGTTACTCTTTGATAGAATCGTCTAAGTAAATTTTCAAGATATGAGCTAGATGATAGCATGATATGGAGAGACTCCCTCCAATCATTCACTCAGTTAAGCTTTAAGCACTTTCAAGATGGAAGTCGAAGAATCATCTAGATGAGGAGGCAGAAGATTTGTTTCTTATTAATTAGGCTTTAGCCCTTAAAGTTTAGTCCATACCTTGCAGCTCATCAGGTCATTTTTGGCGCTGGGATAGGTGGCGGATTCGGGTTTCTGATATAAGCTGTGGGAGATGCTGTTTTTAATCTGCGGTAGACTGGCGATTATGGTTGTTATGGATGAGTTTTGAGGGTATCATTTTGTTTCTTTGGGTTGTCATGAGTATTGGAGGCAAGATTAAGAGGCTTGCTTATAAGGCGGTGTTTCGGAGAATTCAGTAATCGCCCACTTTGAGATGCACGGTGGAAGGGGAATGTTTCATGCTTGTTACATGTGCGGGGATTCTAGTAGTTGATTTGATAGCGGCTGGCCTTCCTAAAATCTCGTCTCCGGGCGAAATCACGTATGTTTCAGAAGGCATAAAAGTTCATATGGGCGGTCACTGCGGCAATGTATCCATAGATTTGAGGAAGCTTGGAATTCGGGAAGGCGACGTTAGTGCTACCGGAGCTGTTGGAGAAGATATTTTTGGGGATTTTCTGGAGAGGCTCCTTGAGAAGAATGGGGTTAAGGCTAATCTTCAAAGAGTACCTGAAGCCGGAACCTCTAAGGATCTGATACTCGTTGCTTCCGGCGAGGATAGAAGATTCCACGTAGATGTAGGGGCAAACCTTTACTTGGATCCGGAATACGTTATCAAAGTTCTAGAGGAGGAGAAACCCAGAATCTTCTATGCTGGAGGCGTTGGAATGACGAAGAGGCTTGACGGGCATCTTTCAAGAGTTCTTCAAAAAGCAAGGGATATTGGCTGCCTAACATTCATAGATCCCGTAAGGCCATATATGCATGGATGGAACTTCATAAGGGAAGCCATGAAGTGGATCAGCATCTTTCACTGCAATGCAGATGAATCGCGAGAGTTAACTGGCAGGAAAGACCCGCGTGAAGCCGCGGTCGCATTGAAGAAGAGGGGAGCAGATATCGTTATTGTGAGTCTTGGAGAAGACGGTCTAGTCGCTGTGTCGGAGAAAGCAATCTTTGAGATGCCGGCCTTCAAGGTTCCAGTTGTAGATCCAACGGGAGCTGGAGATGCTTTATGCGCAGGAATTATTCATGGAATCCTTGAAGCTATGGGTCGGGGGCGTCTGGAGGCATCATTGATACCTGAAGAAGATCTAGTTACAATCTTGATGGAGGGTGAAGCTGCTGGCGCCTCCTGCGTAACCGCCATTGGAACAACAACCGCCGTAACCATCGAGAACGTATCTCGCATCCTTGAAGAGCAGGGAGAGGAGATTCGATCCAGAGGTCTGAAGATTAGGCCTCTGAAATAGTGCATTCCATCGTCTACTCCCAGAGGCGGCTCTCCTATTGGGTGTTTCATCCATGGAAGAAGCTTATTCCTTAAGGGTTCCTAAGAGACTTGGAGAGAAGGCGATCCAGCTAGCCTCCAAGATGTGCTTATTCAACAAGGAACTGAAGATAGAACATGAAGGAGAGTATCTGCATATTCCATTGATCCGGAAGCCGTTGCCCAGCGAGATTGAGGAAGCCCGCAGGACGCTTAAATTCTTCGACGTTCATATAAGGAATTTTAAGAAGCGACGTAGAGCACCACGGAGAGCTTTTGAGGCTGCTGCCGAGAAGCTACCTCCCCATCTGCTTGCAAGCTTCCCACGATCAATAGATATAATTGGGGAAGTAGCCGTGGTTGAGATCCCGCCGGAGCTAGAGGAGTACAAACAAGTAGTTGGAGAATCCATACTTGAGTCTCATAAGCGCGTACATACGGTTCTCGCGAAGGCAAGTGCGATCTCTGGGGTTAAGAGGCTAAGAGAATATGAAGTCATAGCTGGCTTAGGAGAGACCGAAACGATACACCGTGAACATGGTTGCATATACCGCCTCGACGTTAGGAAAGTCTATTTCTCGCCTCGCCTCTCTTATGAGCACAAGAGAGTTGCCTCCCAAGTTAAGGAGGGCGAAACCGTTATTGACATGTTCGCCGGGGTTGGCCCCTTCTCGATCCTAATTGCGAAGATGCATGATGAAGTTAAGGTCTATGCAATAGACATAAACCCGGACGCCGTTAAGTATCTAAAGAGAAATATTGTTGCAAACCGGGTTTCAGATAAAGTTATCCCTATCCTTGGAGACGCCGGAGAGATTATCCGAAGAAGCCTTAAAGAATCAGCGGATCGCGTTATAATGAACCTTCCTGAGAAGGCTTTAGAATATGTTGAAGCGGCATGTGAAGCAATCAGACCTAAGGGCGGCGTCCTACACTTCTATAGTTTCGAGGGCGGCTTGAATCCAGTTGAGAATGCTGAAGAGCGGTTGAGGAGAGCGGTAACTGAGGCTGGACGTAGACTGAGCAACGTGCTCTCAGCTAGGAGAGTACGTGAGGTTGCCCCTGGAAGATGGCAAGTCGTTGTGGATGCAGCTATTAATTAGCCCGTATCCTTTACCGTTATCGTGATCTTCACCGTACTATTCGGGTCTCTAAGCTTCTCAACGAGTCTACGTGATAAGTCCCTAGCGGCTTTATCCGCTTTCACCGCTAATGTTCGACCGCAAACATAGCTACTTCTTCTAACGACTATATCCTCTGGATGCGTAAATGATAATCTCGGATCGCCTCTGGCCTTAACTTCTTCTCTTTCTCCTCCCGCTTCAATCATTATAGTTATTTCAGCTTCGCGTTTTCTAGCCAGCTCTTTAAATTCTCGACTTAGATCAGCAACGGACTTATCTGCCTTTACCGCTATTATACAGTCTCCTCTCGCAGTCAGCTTTTCCTCCCTTGTAACCTCAAAAGTCGTCTTGTGGGCGGCTCGTATATTCTTATGTCCATGGGCGATTATCACCTCAGTGACTTTGTTGAGGGCGGAGATTCCCATCTTCCCAGTTCTCCATATAGTCTAGCTCGACAATTATATAAGAAAGAGGAAACGTATGAGTTTTCATGGCTCACTTGGGAGTTTATGTGCTTAGACTTAATTGTCTAAGGTCTCTCGATAACTTAGGGGAGGAGCATTTTGATATCTAAGGAAATATTTCGGGCATATGACATACGCGGGATTTACGGAAGAAACCTAACCGAGGAGGTTGCTGAAAGGATAGGGAGAGCCATAGCGGCTTACCTAAACGGTGAAGGAGAAAACATGATTGTGGGAAGGGATGTCCGCCGCGGCAGCGAGTCCTTGTCTCGAGCCCTAATCGAGGGAATGCTCTCCGGAGGCCTGAATGTTGAAGATATAGGTTTAGTTACAACGCCTTTGATTTACTTTGCCTCCTTCTACTACGGCAAAACAGGAGGGGTCATGGTCACGGCTTCACATAACCCTCCTGAATGGAACGGATTCAAGATATGGCTAAGGACGCGTTTCTTGGGCATGGGCACGGGATTGGAAAAGATAAGAGATATAGCTCTTCAAGGAGTATTCAAGCCTGCACCCCGCGGAGAGCTCAGAAAAAATCCAGATGCAATCAAGGATTACGAAAGATTCATCCTGGATAAAGTTAACATTGAAAGAAGATTCTCAATAGTTGTTGATCCCGGTAATGGTTCATGCTCGATCTTTACACCTGACATCTTTGAGAAGGCTGGAATGAACGTAATCGCAATAAACGCGGAGCCAGACGGTTCCTTTCCAGCACATCCACCTGAGCCTTCAGAAGAGACTCTGACAGAACTTAAGAAGCTTGTTGTCGAGAAGAAGGCGGACTTCGGAGCCGGCTTCGACGGAGATGGAGATCGAGTCGTCTTTGTTGATGATAAGGGACGAGTTGTACCTGAAACACTTATAATCATGATATTAGCTGAGGAGTACCTCAAAAAGAACAGGGGAGCAACCATCGTTTATGAAGTAAGCTGTTCGATGCTGATTGAAGAGGCTATTAGAGCCTACGGCGGAAAACCAGTAGTAAGCCGCACTGGGCATCCACACGTAATAGATAAGATGCTTAGAGAAAATGCGGTCTTCGGAGGAGAGACCAGTGGACACTTCTACTTCAAGGATCTCTACGGATTCGATGACGCTCTATATGCAAGTTTAAAAATCGCCGAGGTTCTCTCTAAAAGAGGTGAGAAGCTCTCAGAGATAGTTGACTCCACGCCGATGTATCCGAGGATACCTGGAAAAAAATATGATTGCCCGGATGATGTCAAGTTTAGAGTTGTCGAGGAGCTAACGAGGGAGTTCAAAAGATCTGGCTATAGAATCGTAACAATCGATGGAGTTAAGGTAATCGAGGATGACGGCTGGTTTCTCATAAGAGCTTCGAATACCCAACCGCTCATTCGACTGACAGTTGAAGCTAGAGACGAGGATTCCCTAAATAACCTGCTGTCATTTGCTGAGAGAAAGATTCTCGAGAAGATAAGAGAGCTCACGTGAGGCTACTCAACTGGAAAACGCAGCAAGGCGGCTACTCCTCCAAGAGAGTTCAGCTTGGCTCCGGCTTCATGCTCTGCGCTTACTATTATAACCTCGCCGCCTTTCTCCTCAACTTTCCTCATCAGATCCTCTAAGGATCTTCTCTCCTCGTTGGATGCTCCGCGTAGACATGAATCTGTTAGCAGGATCTTCTCAACAGCTCCAAACATGCAGGCCTTCCGAACGTCTTCCACGCCGTAGGCTACATCTTTCCTATCTTTACCTAAGCGTCTAAGCAACTCCTCAACAGAATCTGTTTCCCTCATCATGCGCATGTGCTTTAAAGCCTTACCTAGGATGCCTGATCGTAGAGCCTCGTAGATCCCAGCTCTCCCTGTGCTGTTGACGCTCTTCACATCTATAACTCTCCTCTTAAGTTCCGGCTTCTTCTCTAAATACTCCATGAAGTAATCCTTTACGTATCCGAGTCCCAAAATTACTATGGGCATTTCTCTCCTAGACCATATTTCCTCTACAGCCTTAGTTGCTGACTTAAAGAGTTCCTGAAGGACTCGTCTTCTATCATTAGATCTATTTTTTCCGGGAAGCGTGATGTGCTCCTCAGCTCTTATCTCAACTCTGAAGCCTCTGAGAATCCCTATGCAGTAGCCTTCATCATCTATGGTAATTACGATCACGGATGGCATTCTCTGCTCAGCTGCGCGCCTCAGCTGGTCTAAGTGATGCTTCATCCATCTCTCTTTTACGATCTTCAACGGTCTGTTCAGAGATACATTGATTGTGTGATGTGCTCCTGCTCCAACTTCCTCCGGAGCATCACAGATTATTCCGTGAATCCTTAAACGATTCATGCTGTTATCCCATGTGACATTCTCAACTGTTATGCCCAGCGTCACGAAGACTCTTCTGCCTTTCTCAGGCCGATCGTATCTCTCGCTCCTCCTGATTTCACGACTTGTCTTGGCGTAAACTTTATCTCCTTTCTCAATTATGTTGTATAGTACCCAGAAATCATCTAGAACCTCCGGCATTACCGTGACAACGCCGTGCTTAACATCGCTACGTAAAATCTTCATTTAAATCGTACATCCTAAATCTACCTCATAAGATAGGAAGATGAATTTGTTAAACGTATCGAAAAACTTATAGCGGTCTTCTTCTCCTAAAGTATCTTCTTGGGAAGCCCAACCTGCTCCAAGACCCCCCCTTCTCATCTCCCCGGCAGCTTGGGCTTCCCACCCTACTTCTTTCAGAAGATGCTCTTAATGGGGTCCCTCTCTTATCGGCTTTCGCTTCAGCTTCGTTCCGCAGTTCTCACAAATCTCAGACTTGTAGTCAGGAGGATACTTTCTATGGCATGCGGGGCAGTATAGAACCCATCTGAGCTGATGCTTTATTCCATAGGTTATGACCGATGCGTACTTCACGTTGAGTCTCCTAGCGATGTTTTGAATAGCGTAGTCGTCAGTAATTATCTCCGGCATATATCCTTCATTCTTCAGCTGCACAGCTAAAGCGATTATCTTCATATCAACCTCGGAAAGGTAGAGGAAGTCTCCCATCTCAAGCGCGGTCTCTCTAGCCTTGCTAAGTGCTTGAGCGCTTGGTTCGCGAAGCTTTAATCTTCCGTCCTCAATGGCCATCTTAAGTCTAAGCTTCGAGATAGAGCCTCCTGTCAGCTCCTTCTCAATCTCGGGAACAGAGTAAACCTCGCTGTGAACGCTGTAAACATTGAAGCCAGCTATGAACGCCGTGGTGTCGACTATTATAGCCTTCTTCCCATCCATCTATATTTCCTCCTTAGAAAAGAGAAGCCTCGCCTTCAGGCGATTATAGAAGCTACCCTCAAACCTTATGAAGGAGGATTCATATTCAGACTTCCTAATCTTTATGTATGGATTCTCCTCATTAATCTCGCATCTATAATCGCCATCTATAACTACCGCTGCCGACTTGGGTCTGAGCAGCTCAATTGTCACCTCGGATGATGAAGGAAAAACCATGGAGCGTATGAACATGATCGGGCAGACTGGCGTCAAGACGAAGGCGTCAAGGCCCGGATCGATGATTGGCCCCCCAGCTGAGAAGGCATACCCGGTTGAGCCTGCCTGCGACGCCACAATTATTCCATCAGCTCTACAGTTCATAACGATCTCTCCGTCCTTTATCACCCTAACATACAGGAGCTTCGCCAAGTGCCGCGAGGTTATGAAGACTTCGTTCAAAGCGTCCGGAAGTCTTTTATTCCCGATGAAGGAGGCTATCTTGCCGCAGTGCTCGATGAAATAATCCCCCTTAAGATATCTCTTTACTGCCTCAACGGCTCTTTCGGGGCTTATCTCGGTGAGGAAGCCCCGAACTCCCATATCAACAGCAAGTATCGGCGGCTCAGGCTTCGGGATTCTGAGACAAGTTCTCAGAATAGTTCCATCCCCGCCGATCGTAACTATGAGATCTGCCTTCATTTTCTCGAGTGGAACCGCATTTTTACGCTTATTCATAAGATCCGCTAGCTTAGGCTCGATCAGTACATCGAATCCTTCATCCTCGAAGCATCTAGCTATCTCGGCGGCGACGGATACGGCGTCTTCACGGTCAGTACGGGCGGATATGCCCACCTTCCTAGACAATTTCTCACACGCCAAGGAATGTTAAAGACTACTTAATAAGGACATTCCATAAAATATACGTGTAGCTCGTCGTTTATATCTCTATTAGATTTAACTCTCCGCCAACGAACATTAAAAAATATAAAAGGACTAGCAAATAAAGTATAATAAACTTGGAGGATGGTTTCTGTGAGTAAACCAGTCGATGTTGGAAGTCTTAAGACAGGCGGCTACGTAATTGTAGATAATGAGCCATGCCGCATAGTCGACCTAACAAAGTCGAAGCCTGGAAAGCATGGTGCGGCAAAGGCCCGCGTAGTCACGATCGGAATCTTTGATGGCGTTAAAAGGAGCTTCGTTAAACCCGTCGATGCGAAAGTTGAGGTTCCAATAATCGATAAGAGAACAGGCCAGGTAATATCGATTCTTCCTAGCGCCGTTCAGATAATGGACTTGGAGACATACGAGATCTTTGAATCTCCAATGCCGGATGATGAGTCGATCAGATCTAAGCTTTCAGAAGGTGTTGAAGTAGAGTACTGGCGAATCTTAGGGCGCACAAAGATCATGAGGGTGAAGTAATCTCGGAGAAGTGTCTCCTTCACCCCTTATTTTCAGCACTGACTCTTCTTGCAACATTCTCGATTATCGATAATGCTCTTTCTATATCCTCACTTTCTATGCCTCGATGAGTTACAAACCTAACCCTGCTCTCACTTATGCTGTTTACAAGTATCCCATTCTTCTTCAGCTCCTTAACGAATTCATCAGCCGAGATTCCGAGACCGTTAACGTCGCACAGAACCATGTTTGTCTGCACCCTTCTCAAGTCAACATGCAGTCCGTCTATCTGTACTAGGCCCTTAGCCAGTAAGCGGGCGTTTCTATGGTCTTCCTCAAGCCGATCTATCATCTTCTCCAGCGCTACTATTCCAGCAGCCGCTATTATCCCGGCTTGGCGCATTCCTCCTCCTAAAATCTTCCGATTTCTCCTAGCTTTCTCGATGAACTCTTCACTTCCAACGACAACCGATCCGACGGGACAGCTCAGTCCCTTTGATAGACAGAACATGAGGTTGTCGACGTGCCGCGTGAACTCCCTAACATCAACCTTCAAAGCGACGGCGGCATTAAATATTCTAGCCCCATCCATATAGAGCCTCAAGCCATGCTCCCTAGCCACCTTGCTTATGGCCTCTATTTGAGATGGCTTCACGATCGTTCCGCCAGCCCTGTTATGCGTGTTCTCTATGCATATGAGGGTTGTCTCAGCTTGGTGGAGGCGTGGAGGCCGTATAGCCGCCTCAACATCTTCAGGCTTCATAACACCCATTTCACCCCTGACAGGTATTGGGAGAACGCCGGCAATAGCCGATATGCTTCCCAATTCATGCCAGTAAATATGCGATTCAGCCTCAAGGATTACGCTATCTCCGCGTTTCGTATTTGTCATAACCGAGACGAGATTCGCCATTGTCCCGCTTGGCACAAGTAGAGCTGCTTCCTT
>JAGGUU010000055.1 GCA_021158305.1 Candidatus Bathyarchaeota archaeon | reverse complement strand
GAGAACGTAGGACGGATTGAGGCAGCTTTTTTCAAGATATTATAAACCTGAGTCTTCATGTCCACTATCTTCCTTAATTCAATATTTTCATGGTAAAGAGACCGATCAATATTTAGTTTATGGTGCCAAGCAGAATAAAACCGTATATTCGAAGAGAGTAAAATAGCTAAGACCGTATTTTGGATTAGTTGGAATAATAGGGCGCTGGAGATATGATTTCTGTACTTGATCATTGATGATAGCTGATATTAAAAAAGAGCTTGTTGTTGCTTTCAAAGGTTTTTGATGCCGATAATCGTAAAATCCTGAATGCTCAGTTATGGGCAGAGGAAAAGTTCTCTGTTTTTACAAGCTCCATGATAGCCCATCAGAATGACTGAATCCTTAAACTCATTATTGCTATCTACTCATTTCTAAGATTATGTCTTCATTGAAGACTTGTATGCTTAGCGCTCTAGGTTAGCTCTGCATTCTTTCATTTAAGATGATTTATCAAATGGGTTCTTTGAGGCTGGCTTCACCTCAACCTTTATGGGAGTCAAAGAGAGTTCCCTTCCACATTTAGGACATCTTCCGTTATGCATCTGGATTATTTCCTCTGGAGACTTCAGTTCTTCCCCTTCGTAAAGAACCGCTCCGCATTTGTCACAATTAACTTTTTGAGGCAGCTTCTTCCCCCCGTTATCGAGAGTATGTATAAACTTTTCCATTTAATAAAGGAAACGCAAGATAGATTTAAATCGCGTTTTCCTTACAAAAATAATTCATTAACGAATCGCATTCCCTGGAGATGATGGATTGAAGACTCTGTTACTGTGCGAAAAGCCGAGCGCCGCCCGCAGAATTGCTATGGCCTTAGATGATGAAGGCCACCCGCTTGAGAAAAAATTGGGCATAGTTCCGTATTATGAGTCCAGAAGAAATGGCAAGATTCTCATAATCGTTCCAGCAATAGGGCACCTCTACACGGTTACGCCTAAAATTAGAAATCGCGATGTCTATCCTGTTTTTGATTTCGAGTGGGTGCCAAGGCACGAAGCTGAAAGAGGTGCTAAGGAGATAAAGAAATGGATCGACGCGATATCTAAACTCTCAGCTGATGCAGAAGACTTCATATTAGCAACCGACTATGATATTGAAGGTGCAACGCTTGGCTACATGATTCTCAAATACGCATGCGGAGGAAAAGAGGATAGAGCGAAGAGAATGAAGTTCTCAACGCTCACAACTTCTGAATTGAGAAGTTCCTATGATAAACTATTAGATAGTATTGAGTTTCCAATGATAGAAGCTGGGATCTGCCGCCACCTGCTTGATGCCATTTACGGAATAAATCTTTCAAGGGCCTTAACCGTTGCTGCGAAGAAGTGGAGCGGGAGATACTCGACCATAAGCACTGGAAGAGTGCAGGGCCCAACTCTTAAGTTTCTAGTCGATCGGGAGAAAGAGATCAACTGCTTCGTTCCATTACCGTTCTGGAGAATAAATGCGAAGGTCGAGATCGCGGGACATCTATTTACGATCGAGTTTGAAAAGAAGGTTATAAAAAGCCAGAAAGAAGCAACCGAGATAGCCGAGGCATGTAGGGATAAAAAAGGCAAAATAGTAAATATCGAGGTGCGGGAGTTTCGGCAGAAACCTCCCGTTCCTTTCGATCTAGGAACATTGCAGAGGGAGGCTTACAGCTTATTCAAGTATACTCCGCGTCGAACAGCCGATGTAGCGGAGAGACTTTATCTAGAGGCACTAATCTCTTATCCGAGGACATCTAGCCAAAAGCTGCCTAAGAGTATTAATTACCGATCCATACTTGAATCTCTCATTCGAGATTCAAGATACAAAAAATTAGCTGGTATGCTCTTAGACAAGAAAGATCTTGTTCCTAACGAGGGAAGAAAAGATGATCCAGCTCATCCAGCTATCTATCCAACGGGTAATCTTCCGGAAAGAAAATTGAGCGTTTCGGAGATGCGATTGTGGGATCTCATCGTTAGAAGGTTTATGGCGGCGTTTGGAGAACCGGCAGTAAAGCAAAGCGTTAAGGTTTCCATTGATGTTAATGGATATATCTTCTACCTGAAGGGTAGACGAGTTCTCAAGGAAGGATGGATAACCTTCTATAGGCCATTCATGCGAGTTGAAGATATCATTCTCCCCCCTATTAAGGAAGGGCAAATAGTAGAGATTAAGGATCTCTCCATAGAGATGGACTTCACAAAACCCCCAGCCCGATACAATCCAAGCAGCCTGCTTAAAAGAATGGAAGATGAGGGTATAGGGACGAAAGCAACACGTGCTGAGATAATCGATACACTCTACACACGTGGATATATAAGCGGCGATAGAGCCGTGGTTTCCGAGCTTGGATTAGACGTGATTGATATACTGGACAGACACTGTCCTGAAGTGATTTCCGTGGAGTTCACGAGGGAACTCGAGGAGAGCATGGAGAAGATTCAGGAGGGAAATGAAAAACTTGAAAATGTTCTGGAAAGGGCTGTAAATAAGCTCACACCTGTCCTTTTAAGATTGAAGAAGAGCGAGAAACAAATCGGCGAAGAGCTAAGCTTGGCTATAAGAGAATCGCGGATGAATCAGCGGATAATAGGAGATTGTCCTGTATGCGGCACAGGTAAACTCATCATATTACGCTCCCGCAAAACTGGAAAGCGTTTCTTGGGATGCACAAGCTTCTTCAAGCATTCATGCAACGTCTCATTTCCCCTACCACAGAAGGGTAAAGTTACAGCCGCAGGCAAGGTTTGCAGCGAGTGTGGATTTCCCATGATTAGACTTAAACTTAAGGGTAAACGACCACTAGTTATTTGTGTCAATCCTAACTGTCCAGGAAAAGAACGGAAAGATTCGAGATGACCTGCAAAATCTGCGGTAAGAGATCTAAGAGTGAATTCTGCGAGAGACATACTGAAGCCTACAAATCTTTACTTAGAATGTACGATGAATGGAAGAAGGTAATGGATATTTCTTGGAGAAACTATCTGAAAGAGATCAAAGAAAATCCATATACTGGAAAGTGGGCTAAAGAAGTCGCCGCGTATCTGCTAGCTTCCGAAATGAAAGACTCTCCGCAGTAGACTATTCAGTCGCAAAAATTTAAATGTAATTCTGTCCTTCATCTTACAGAGTTGAGGAAGCTCTAACCCGTAAATGGTGACATAAGTGTCAAGCAAGAAGCGAAGTAAGAAGTCGCCGCGTAGTCATTTTCTTCAAAAGATCTATACGAGACTGGCTTCATACCATCCGTCACGCTCTATAATCGCCCTCATAATTGCGGGAGTCTCAATCTTCCTAATAGGCGGGGGTGTTTATGATCTCTTCATGAACCCCGTCTTCATGCTACCGTTCGGTGTCAGTCGTAAAATATATGGTATACACGC
Source organism: Candidatus Bathyarchaeota archaeon (assembly GCA_021158305.1). Classification (GTDB taxonomy): domain Archaea; phylum Thermoproteota; class Bathyarchaeia; order Bathyarchaeales; family DTEX01; genus B63. Next base: position 3,260 of record JAGGUU010000055.1, on the reverse strand, counting down.
CCAAACAGTCATTGAGAGTATCGGAGTAATGATGCTCTATACGCTTGGCTTTATAGGATTAATCCTCATCTATTACAGTACACGTTATCTTCATAACGAAAGGTATGCATTCATTCTTCTAGGTGTCGGCGCCGCTATGCTCCTAGCATCAATAATAGTGGTTGAGCAATTTATCCTCCAAATACTCTATGGGTAGAGAATTATACTACCCAAAAGTCTTTAAGATTATCAGTAGTTAAGATAAATGTTTCATTTCCCCCTTTTAAAGTAATAGGTGAGTTCTTTATGAGAACCATAGAATGGCGCAACGGAATCGTAATAACGATTGATCAGAGACTTTTACCTCTTGAGGAAAGATGGATAGAGATAAGAGACTGCGCAGAGATGGCTTCTGCAATTAAGGAAATGAAGCTTAGAGGCGCCCCCCTAATAGGGGTTGCTGCAGCTTATGGACTTGCTTTAACAGCTTATCATTCAAAAGCTAGACGAAAAGAGGATCTTATACAAGAGCTCGAAGAATGCGCGAGGATCTTAAGAAGAACTAGGCCGACAGCTGTTAATCTCTTCTGGGCTATTGACAGGGTTTTAGAAAAAGCAAGAAATGTTAAGGGAGACCTAGAAGATTTGAAAGACACCGTAGTCTCGGAAGCTATAAGAATGGCGGATGAAGACGTCAAGATGAACCGCGAGATTGGACGGCATGGCGCGAAGCTCCTCTCAGATGGAGATACGGTTTTGACCCACTGTAACGCCGGAAGCTTAGCTACTGTTGATTATGGAACGGCATTAGCCATTATACGAGCGGCATGGGAGGAGGGCAAGAAAGTGAACGTCATAGCTGATGAAACAAGACCGAAACTCCAAGGTGCTAGGCTTACCGCATACGAGCTCATGCGCGATGGCATACCAGTAACTTTAATTACTGATAACATGGTGGGATATGTGATGTCTAAGGGTCTCGTAGACAAAGTGATTGTGGGAGCAGACAGAATAGTGGTTGATGGAGTCGCGAATAAGATAGGCACATATACAATTGCTGTTCTAGCGAAGGAGCATAAAATCCCCTTTTATGTCGCTGCGCCTACCTCCACATTTGATTTCTCGAGGCGATCTGAAGATATAATAATCGAGGAGAGAAGCTCAGATGAGGTCATATATATCGGCTCTGCTAGAATAGCACCGGAAGGCGTTAAGGTTATGAATCCAGCATTCGATATTACGCCAATCAAGTATGTGGATGCAATAATATGCGAGGAAGGGGTTCTCACCAGGAAAGAATTCATAAAATTGGCTAAGGCAAGATCCTGATTCTCAATAATCTCTGGGAGAGGCTTAACAATGGGTGACCGCGAAGGAAAAGGCGAAAAACCGATTATCTATGGTGTGTTAAGCAAAGATGGAGTTATAGTCTCTTCTCAAGAGAATATAGAGGGGCTTGTTTCGCGGGCCTACGGGACTCCTCAAGATGGAAATTTAATTCTATCCTTCTATGAAGCCCTTTATCTCTTAGACAAGGGGATACTCAGGATTAGGGATGAGAAATCCGATAAAGAATTATCGTTTGAGGAGTTGCTGGAAAAGGCGAGATCACTCAATGAGAATGCTTGGTTCAAATATCTTATCTATAGAGATCTAAGAAGCAGGGGCTATTTTGTAAGGGAGGGCTTCGGCTTCGGAGTTGATTTCAGAGTTTACGAAAGAGGTGAATACGGTAAGTCTCCAGCAGCTTATTTGGTGCTTGGAGTACGTGAGGGACAGCCGATCGTGGCGGAAGAGCTTGCGAGGATTTTAGCTAGAGTTCAGAGTTTAAAGAAGAAATTAATCCTCTCCGTTGTTAGCAGAAGGGGGGAGATAGTATACTATTCGGTTTCACGTCTGAGTTTCGCTTAGCTTCATAATCTGAAAAGCAGAGATTTAATATTGATGCCTAAAATTATTGTGCTTGATATGCAGATGATCTGGAGGCAAACTGATTGAAGTCTACCTTTAATCAAACCGTTCGAGGTATGCGGGATCTTCTGCCAGAAGAGGCTAAAAGGCTAAGGTTTATTGAACGTATCGCAAGGGAAACAGCGATTCTCTACGGATATGAAGAGGTAATTACGCCAGTAATTGAGTACTACGATCTTTTAGCTGCGAAGATAGGTGAAGAGAATAGGAAACGAATGTATGTTTTCGAGGATTTAGGAGGTAGAAAAGTAGCTTTAAGGCCAGAGTTCACTGCATCGATAGCTAGGCTAATAGCCACTAAGATGAGGACGGCTCCCAAACCATTAAGGCTTTTCTCCACCGGCAGCCTGTACAGATATGATGAGCCTCAATTCGGAAGGTATAGAGAATTTTGGCAGGCTAACTTTGAATTGTTTGGTTCACCAATGCCTGAGGCAGATGCTGAGATAATCTTTCTAACTGATGATCTTCTCAAAAAGACAGGTTTGCGAGATTATTGCTTCAAGATCGGTCATGTTGGAGTATTGCGGGGAATCTTTAATCATGAAGGAATAAGCGAAGAGCAACAGAATAGTATAATGCAGTTACTGGATAAGAAGGAGAGGGAGAAGGCGATAAAACTTCTAGAGGAAGCAAATGCCTCCCAAAAATGCTTAGATTCCCTAAAGAGTCTTGTGGAAACTTCCGGTAGGGACTCCTCGGTCATAGAGGATATGAAGAGAATAGTTAGTGATTATCCTAGCGCGGTTAAGGCTGCTGTAAACCTGAATGAAGTGCTGAGTCTCTTAGATTCGGGCGGATTGGAAGCAGAAATACTGATTGATGCAGGATTTGCGAGAGGTCTAGAATACTATACAGGGGTAATCTTCGAAGTTTATGTTCCAGAAATGAATATTGCGCTTGGCGGCGGAGGCAGATATGACAATCTTGTTGAGATCTTCGGCGGAGGAAAGGTTCCAGCCGTAGGTGTAGCGATCGGAATGGATAGGCTCTCATTAGCTTTAGAAAAGCAGGGAGCTCCGATGTGTTATGATAAGCCCATAAAGATTTTAGTAATTCCAGTCGATAGGTCGATGCTTGGGGAGGCGTTTAAAGTAGCTTCTAAGCTAAGGAAGGATGGTTTCTGCGTTGAGGTAGAGAGTATGGGTAGGTCAGTATCGCGTTCCCTTTCAGATGCTGATAGGAGAGGTATAGAATTCGCTGTGGTTCTTGGACCTAAGGAGATGAAAGAGGGGAAAGTAGTTCTGAGAAATATGGCGAAGCGGAAGCAGATAGCGATAGAGCTGGATAAGATAAGGGAGGAGATAGGT
>JAGGUU010000060.1 GCA_021158305.1 Candidatus Bathyarchaeota archaeon | reverse complement strand
GCATAAGACGGGATGACCGAGAGGATCTTCTCGATTCTGCCTCTAAACGGCAAATGCTTATCTTTCAAGAATAGGAAGCTTGCTTCATCTGACATTGTATATGTAAGGGAAATGTTCAATCCAGTTTCAGCCATTATCTTCTCCGAGGCCTTAACCATGCCGCGGTGAAACCTTTCATCAAATGGCTTCTTCATCCCGCATTCGCGAGTAACCCTGTGAAAGTTTTTACCATCAATTCTAACAATGACCGGGGCCCTAATGACCTCTCCAGAATATATCTCCCACCTTCTGAACTTTGACTCATCAATCCTCAAAACAAGCCCTCCAGACGGTCAATAGTGATAATCGGCTATGCAAGATGAAAATGTGACGACAATTGATAAATATTCAGCGGCGCTATGAGAATCAGCCTAATAAAGCCTTCAACACAATAAATCTTTTTTAGTCTTCCTGCAATCTTTCTAGTAACAAGCCATTTTTCTTGAGGTGTATAGATCTTGTCGTTTATCTTGGGAGTGAATAATTGCTGGGCTGCGAAGAGATTCATTGAGCCTAAAGAGTGGGTTAAAATAGCTGCTACTGAACTTGAAGTCAGCTATGTTCAGTTCTCATTCGACGTGTTAGATCCCGGAGTCGACATGTCAGCTCTAAATTCGATAGCATCCGAAACGTTAGACTGTTGCTCTGATTACGGAGTTAAAATACACAGCTGCTTTACGGGGCTCGCTGCATACTCTTACAATTTACTTCTACATCCATACTCTGTCATGAGGCAAAAGGCTACTGAATGGTACGAGAAAGCGTTGACCTTGGCTGCTAAGCTTAAAGCAGAGGCTGCCGGAGGATTTCTCGGCGCATTTTCAGTTAAAGATTTTAGAGATGAAAAAAGGAGACAGCTTCTATTATCGAGTTTGATTGGGACCTTGAAGCATTTATCACATATAGGAAAGAAGCATGGGCTGAAGTATCTATTGTGGGAGCCTATGCCTGTTTCAAGGGAACCTCCGGCGACGATTGAGGAGACTAAAATTCTTCTTTCACTGGTGAATAAGGAATCCGCCATACCGATCAAGCTATGCTTGGATGTTGGACATGCATGCAATCCCAGCGTTGAAACCGCTATGGATCGGGATCCGTATATGTGGCTGAAGATTCTAGGAAAGGATTCTCCGTGCATTCACATCCAGCAGACCGACGGGAAAGCGGATAGGCACTGGCCATTCACTAAAGAATATAATAAAGTAGGAATCATAAAGGGCGACAGGGTACTCTCAGCTTTAAGGGAAAGCGGGGCTAATCTGACATATCTGTTCCTTGAAGTGATTCATCCCTTCGAATATCCGGATGAGCAGGTGATCAAAGAGATTAAGGCGAGCGTGAACTATTGGAAGTCATACTTGTAGCCTTAAAATAGGGAGTTACTTGGCTTTTTCCCAGAAGTCAAGCGGAGGCTTTATGTCCGGAGGTATCGGCGATTTATACTTTCTTCCCCTCAGTCTTTCCTCATACTCCTTCTTCGCACTCTTCAATAAGTCTTCATTAGTCATCAAGTCGATGATCGTCGCAGCAGCAGTCTTGGCGGCGAAGATCAGCGACTTATGACCAAGGCCAACACCACTCTGGGCAACGGCCTGCCAAGAATGAGCCGGGGTTCCCAGAATCCATGCCGCGGTGCTGAATTCTACTGTGGGAGCCTGCCAGCTGACGTCGGCGACATCTGTGCTTCCATGACTTACTTCACCTTCACCCCACGGATCGGGAATTTCATCGTCGATCAACTTATCGATGAGCTTCTCCCATCCAGGCCTCTTCGATCTCCTCAGAGCCTCAATCTTCATCTCTGGCGGAATAGACTTTGCAATCTCCTTCGCAAACTCTATCTCCTCATCGCTGTACTTTGGAGGCTCTATCATACGCATATTCTTCACAACGGTTTCGGATAATACTCTATTCGGTATCATATTGTATAAACCGCCGATGAACTCATACTTCACCCTAGTCCTCGTCATCTTCGCTGCTCCCTCAGCTATATCAAGAACCCACCCGTAGATGAACTCGACCTGCTCTCTTTCAGGAGCTCTCACATAGTACCAACTGCGTGCGTAGTCAGGTACTATATTGGGCTGATCCCCACCGCTCTCGATGATGTAGTGTATCCTAGCATCCTGTATCACATGCTCTCTTAGAAAGTTGACTCCTACATTCATGAGCTCAACTGCATCTAGAGCGCTTCTACCCTGGTCAGGTGAGCCTCCTGCATGGGCGGATTTTCCATAGAAATGGAACTTTACAGAATTGAGTGCGAGGCTACTCTTCAAATTCGCGCCATTCATCGTTCCGGGATGATGCCCAATAACAGCATCTACGTCTCTGAAGTATCCATCCCTTACCATGAAGACTTTCCCGCTCAGGTTCTCCTCAGCTGGGCATCCATAAAATCTAACGGTGCCCTTAACGCCATACTTCTCCATGGCATATCTAGCGGCTATTGCAGCGGCTGCCCCGCTTGCCCCATAAATGTTATGGCCGCATCCGTGACCCGGCTTACCGGGCTCCAAGGGTTCTTTACGTGGAACCTTCTTCTGTGACAGCCCCGGCAACGCATCATACTCGCCAAGTACTGCTATGATTGGTTTAGATTCTCCATAGGAAGCTATGAATGCCGTTGGCATGCCGGCTACTCCACGTTCAACTCTGAATCCATGCTTCTTAAGTTCATTTATTAGCAAAGATGAGGACTTATACTCTACTAATCCCAGCTCAGCGAAGCTCCATATTTTATCGCTGATCTCCACGATTCTATCTCTATTACTATCAATCCAAGATATGGCATACTCTTTCTCCGAAGACATTCCGATCACAGCCTAAATATAATCTCAAAAATCCTTTTAACGATAGTCCCAGTATAAGGTAGGCATTAGTTTCTCAAAGAAGCGGAATCCTGAAAGAAAACATATTCACGAGCATCTACAATTACCACGTGAGTTTCTAATACTTAATAATCCCTTATTATGTAATATTATTAGGATTAGGAGCTTAGTTAAGAAGCAAATAAAGGTGCTAGAGTATTGAGCTACGAGATGTGGACGGAGAAGTATCGTCCCCGTAGCCTCGACGAGATGATAGACCAGGAAGAGATAGTTCAGAGACTCAAGAGCTTCGTTAGGGAGAAGAATGTTCCTCACTGTATCTTTGCTGGTCCCCCGGGAACCGGAAAGACAACGGCGGCTCTATGTTTAGCCCATGATCTATACGGTCCGGGATATCAAGAGCACCTCATGGAGCTGAATGCAAGTGATGAGAGAGGAATAAACGTCATAAGAGAGACTGTGAAAACGTTTGCGCGGACGAAGGCGATGGGAGACGTCCCATTTAAGATATTGATACTTGACGAGGCGGATAACATGACGAGCGATGCGCAGCAAGCTCTAAGGAGAACTATGGAGCGCTACACGGAAACCGCAAGATTCATTCTAATAGCGAATTATAGCGGCCG
>JAGGUU010000065.1 GCA_021158305.1 Candidatus Bathyarchaeota archaeon | reverse complement strand
GTTAGGCCTAGTTCCCTCTTTATTAAAGAATTTTTTATAGCGCAAAAATCACATTAATGGCTGTAGACTAGACGCTGCGCTAATAATATCTTTAAAAGGCAAGTATCATTTTAAGGTGTTGAGATGAATCTTTCAGCTGAGAAAGAGAATCTCGCAAATCTCGGATTGAAGATTCTCAAGTTCTCCGAGGTTTCGAAGTTAAGGGATGAAAGGGGAACGTACACGCTAGTAATCTTCATTAATTCATCACTCTCGCTGAAGATTGGAGGGTTGGGCATGGCTGATCTTGACGCTGGCTATTATACATATACGGGATCTGCTATGGGGAGAGGCTCCTCCAGCCTCGCTGGACGGATCTCTAGGCATTTAAGGGGCGCCAAAAAGAAAAGATGGCACATAGACTACTTGTTAAGCAGCGGCGAATCCGAGATCGAGGCAGTTCTAGCGTTGCCATCTAGGAGAAGGCTAGAGTGCGAAGTGAATCAGCACCTAATAAGTCTTCTTAGACCAGAGATGCCGATTCCAGGATTCGGTTCTTCAGATTGCATTAGTGGATGCAAAAGCCATCTCCTATACTTCGGAGTGGAGGATAATCTGCTGAGAAAAATAGCAGAAATATATCTACAGAGGAGGGAGAATAATGTCTTCGCACTTCTCAAAGACGAGGCGTAGCTTTCCCATCACGATTAGAGAAGCCGGATTGAAGGATCTAGACGAAATCTATAAAATCGAGACTGAATGCTTCGCTGAGGAAGCCTTCACCCGCATGCAGCTCGAATACTGCTTAAGATCGCCGATCTTCATAACGCTGATCGCCGAGGTTGACAACGAAGCAGTCGGATTCATTATCGGAGCTATCGAGTACGTCAACGGCAAGGCATCTGGTCACATCTACACGATTGATGTGAAACATAAATTTAGAAGAATGAAAGTGGGATCGGTGCTTTTGAAGTCCTTGGAAAAAGAGTTTCTCCGTAGGGGAGCGCGAAGAGCAGTGTTAGAGGTTCGTCTCGACAATACTGCCGCTGTGGCGCTTTATCTAAAGCATGGTTATAGCCAAGTAAGGATCGTCAAGGATTATTACGGTTCAGGCTTAGATGCCGCCATATTCGAGAAGAATCTGCAGAGAAACGAGAACGCTCTTTAGGCTCAAAGCGTCATCTCAGAAATATCAGATATTCCAAAAGGATAAAAAGGTATTCTGTATTTCAGAAGATATCACTAGCTACGGATTGGAAAGCTAATGGAGATGCATATAGGATTCGATGACACCGACTCTCCACGTGGAGGATGCACAACATACATAGCAGCGATACTTATTGAACGCCTACATAACCTCGGCGTCTCCTTAATTGATTACCCAAAGCTAGTGAGGCTTAATCCAAATGTTCCATGGAAGACTAGAGGTAACGGAGCCGTCTGCTTCAGGATCCTATGCCCGGAAGATCTACAAGATGATGTGAAAGAATGCGTTATTCAGACAGTTGAAGAGCAAGCCGACCTAAACTATGAGGGAACAGATCCCGGCGTCGTCTTCTTAATCGGCGATGTGCCAAATGAGATTGAAGCCTTTGCAAAGCGAGTTATCACAGGACTTGTGACGAAAGATGAAGCTCTAACCCTAATCAGAAAGTATAGAGCTGAGGCCTATGGTTTCAAGAGAGGACGCGGAATAATCGGTGGATTAGCAGCCATAGGCGAGCAGCTAAAGGAGGACTACACATATGAACTGCTCTCCTACCGGATTCCAGAGAACAGAGGGACTCCTAGAAGAGTCAAGGAGTCATCAGTCATTGAGATGGACAAGAAACTTGGACGTTTAGTCTTCAATAATGTCGATTATGAAACCGGAAGGATTCTGATAACTCCAAGGGGACCAGATCCTGTTCTATACGGCATAAGAGGAGAAACACCGGAGGCGGTTAGGCGTGGACATGAACTTGTAGTCTCAGAAGAGCCTATAGAGAGGTGGGTCATATTCCGAACGAATCAAGGAACAGACGCTCACTTAAAGGAACTTACCGCGATCGGTCAAGTTAAGCCCTACAGCCCCGTCATAGTTAGAGGCAGAGTTTCGGAGGAGCCTAAAATCATCAAGGGAGGACATGTAATCTTCAAGGTTAGAGATGAAACGGGTGAGATTGACTGTGCAGCTTATGAACCAACTGGTAGCCTTAGGAAAATAGTTAAGAAACTCATCATAGGTGATCTCGTTGAAGTTTATGGCGGAGTTCGTCCGCCCTCGCAAAGCAGACCGATGACAATAAATATCGAGAAAATCAGGGTTGTTGAGGTTGTTCCTCGCCTCATATATCGTAATCCTCCATGTCCTGTCTGCGGAAAAAGAATGAAATCTGCGGGGCGAGGAAAAGGTTTTGAATGTAAAAGATGCGGCTTCCACAGCAGAGACTTGAAGAAGGTAGTCCTCAAGGTTGAAAGGCAGCTGAAACCCGGATTATATGTAACACCTCCTCGATCGCAGAGACACCTAACAAAGCCTCTAAGTAGATATGGCCAAGAAAAGAGGAAGCCTCCAGACTTTATAGGCAAAGTTATTCCATACGAAAAAGTTTATGGTTGTTAATGCTACTCTGGATGATCCTCAACCCACGAGAACTTTTTCTGAAGCGATTTTGGATAATACATCTTCCAGTCGAAGCCTACTTTCTTGCCCCAACGATAATAGATCCTCGGGTCAATATAGCTCCTAAGCGACGTGTTCAGATTGTAATCTCTCGTCTTTATCTTCGCATCGATCCATAACTTCGTCTTCTCTATGAAGGCGCGTTCTCGCTGCTTTAGCTTCGCCAGCCTCTCCTGAAGCCTCCTCACTTGACTCCTATACTTCTCCCTGAGCCTCTTGATGGATTCCCTCTGTTTTCTTATTCTCTTCCTGAGACTTCTTACTCTCTTCTTTAGAGTTCTTGTCGGCTTTCTCTTCTTCTCCCTCTCAGCTAGCTGACAGCGAGCCTCTTCAAGCTTCTTCCTTAACAACTCAATGTTCGCCTCATACTTCCTAAGCCTCTCGAGATATCGAAGCCGCTTCTCCTTAAGCTTCTCTTTGATCCTTCTTTCCTTCTCTCTGGCCTTTTTCATCCTCTCCCTCAGCCGTTCCCTTCGCTTCTCTAAGGATGCCTTCCAGCTCTTCGGAATTTTGCGGCGATGATTACAAACTTTGGCGGCTTCAAGATTAGCTATTGTTGCCACATACTTCTTCACATAGTCAGGATCCTCACATTTGACGGGAATCTCCTTAAGCTTCTCTTCTACAGCCTTTGATGCATAATAGGTGCGGAAGACCTTAGCTGAAAGCCCGGTTACCACCTCATCAAGGAACTCGCTGACCCGCTTAGAGTTAACCCCATCGAAGATCGCCGACTTGGCATTCGCCGAAAACTCCTTTAAATTCCTTATCACGATCTTCGGCAACTTCACCTTGAAGACATGTGGAACGGAGTCTTTTCCTAGGAAGTTAAAGATAACCTCCCCGTCATCACCAAATTTTATGTGCTCAGGCCGAAGAGTCGAAGCTCCAACGGTATCAGCCTCGTCGGGATCTTTCTCGTCGCCTACCCTAATCTTAAGCCTATCAATCAAGTAGCATACAGTTGCTACCTTTCTCCTCAAAGGGTCCTCCGCGTCTAAATTCTTCATTATATGCTCCTTTATTCTCTCTATATTATGCCTAAGCTCTATGGCCTTATTGAACTTCTCAATCTCTCTTTTCTGTTTAAGCTCGCTGTTTTCAGCGAGCCATACATACTTCATCTTCCCCGAGAGCTTATCTCTCCACCGAGCAATCCACATTACATCGGGTCTCCACACTATAGCCTTCCAGTTTCCCGGAGGTCTAGGAGCATCCGGTGAAAGGTTAAGCTCAATATCCTCCTCGCTTGGTCCCTCCTTCCATCTTCCACGTTTTGGATGTTTTCCGCGTCCAATGAATATACAAGAGGGTTCAACCGTGTAGTTGCTGACTTCCATCCTAACACCGTCGACTATTGCGTAACCGTACTTCTCCTTGTTAGCCTCCCTTAGCGCTTTTCTCCTTTCTCTTAAGCGTTTCTTTTCCTCTCTTGTTAAGTTCTCTTTCCATCTCTTCTCTTTCTCCACAAACTCTATTACCTCAGAGAAGTCGAAATCTTCAGGTTTAAGCTTCTCGCGGATTCCCAGAGCCCTACAGAAGTCCTCGAAGAAGTTTCGGACGAATACTTTATCTTTAACATATTCTGTTTCCATCTTCTTAACCCAAGCAATCGCCATCTCCTCTTGTTTCGGAGTTAAACGTATCTTTTTACCTCTAACCGATATACAGAGGCCCTTCCATTCATACTTCGGAACTAGAACTCCATTGTGGATAAGCTGCTTCATAGGCTTCTTCTCGCGTTTTCCCAGATAACTCCGTATCTCTTATAATCGAGAATAATTAAGCATTTCTTCGCCGAAGATCGAATTAACGTATATTTCATCCATAAATCTTAATTGCCCAGAGTGTTACCCAAGCTAGAAAAGGATTGTTCCTTAACAAAACATGAAGAGGAAACTCGTTGGAAGGCTTCAGATGTATTCACCTGCCTCAATGCAATTGTTAAATCTTAAGAAAATATTTAGAGGCGCGAATAATGTCTAAAGGCAAAGTGATAATTGTAGAAGACAATGTAGAAGTTCTTGAAAGCTTAAGCGAGATCCTTACGTCTGAAGGCTATGAGGTTGAGACGGCGACAAGCGGTGAGGAGGGCATAAAGAAGTGTAGAACTGAACAGTTCTCCCTAGCGTTGCTTGATATTAAGCTACCAGATATGGAGGGAACACAGGTCCTCGAAGTACTACATAGAGAGTTTCCCGGCATGGTGAAGATCATGATCACGGGGCATCCATCTCTGGAAAACGCTGTGGCCTCGCTGAAACGGGGAGCTGATGCATATTTGATGAAGCCAATAAATCCAGCGAAGCTCCTGAAAGTATTAGATGAAAAGATGAGGGAGCGAGTTTTAAGGGAGAAGGCGTAGGATGTGATTATCTTGAATGATAAGAGTAGAATTCCTCAGGAGATACTGCAGTTCTTTAATTTATTCCCAGGGCAGACCTTGCTTATTAAAGGTAAGCCTGGAACCGGAAAGACGATATTATCATTTGAGATTCTGAAGGAGATATGTGAAGAACGCAATGGACTCTATGTCTCTACAAGAGTTACTCCGGAGAAGCTCTACCGCTTATTCCCATGGATAAAGAATATAGTTACTGACAGAAACGTGATAAATGCAACGCCCAAAAAGCTTCATGAAGCCTTAAGATCCTCAGGAGGATTTCTCGACAGACCATTCGGGTTTGACGCTGCTTTGAACTTCTTCAAGATGCTCTATGAGGATGCTGAGGAGATGGATAATCCCGTGGTTGTGATTGACAGCTGGGATGCGATGCTCGGAAGCCTTAATCTTCAAAGTAACAGAGTCTCATTCACGCAGAGCATATGTGACTTTTGCCATGAAACCAAGACGCATCTAATTCTAACATCTGAAACAGACAAGCTTGAGGATCTCGACTATATAGTGGATGGAATAGTGACGCTTCTAGACATGGATGTGCAGGGTGATATTGAGGAAGAGCCACACGCGGGGCATTCGAGATCTAGAACGCTGAGGCAGATAAGGATAGACAAGCTCAGAGGCTTAGAGAGGAAAATGAAGAGATACGTATTTACATTACAGAACGGAAGATTCAAATACTTCCCGCCGAGTAGGGACGAAAGAGTCGCCGAAGTAGAACCTCTTCCAGATATAGATGAAACTCATAGATCAAGCGGCATAAGAGACTTTGACGAGATAACTGGCGGTCTAAAGAGGAGTAAATTAACACTCTTCATTGTGGAGCGCGGAGTTGGTCCCCGTTACGTTCCATTCCTAGACCAGATATCTATCAACCTCTCATCTAAAGGCTTAGGAGTTGTTCGCTTACGCTCAGCCGGCTTCATATCACCAGAAGACCGCGAACTCGAAGAGAGATACAATGGGATATATTCTTATAAGCCCGAGTCTTGGATAACTTGGCGCTTAGAGAAGCTCTTTCCTTCCGCTGAGGAATACATGAGTTTTCTTGAAACTGTTAGAAAGAATAAGGCTGACCTATTAGAGTTTTCACTCATGGAATCGAGGAAAGAATATCTTATGTTCTTAGAAAAACTGATGAAGAAACATTCCGGTGTAGTGGAGATTCTCGAATTGGACACTCTTGAGATTCTTTATGGTCCAGAAAATACTCTGAAGCTTCTAGATGAAGCAATCAGCAGAGCGCTGAAGAATAACGAGGTGCTTATAGCAGTCGTTAAGAAGGGAATGCGATCTCTAGAGATGATAACTCATCTGGCTGCCGCACGCTTCATCTTCAAAGATATTCTTGGAAATCTGTTCATTTATGGGGAGCAGCCCAGAACTGGACTTTATCAGGTATCATCTAGCAAAAAAGGCATACATCTAACCCCAATAGTTTAATCTTTATATTTCATAAGCCTTCTGGACGAGTGCAGGAAAAAGAAAAACGCTTTAATCATCGCTTTATGTATTAAGAGATAAAAGGGCACCATAATAGGCATGAGGAGAAATATAAGAGATGAGTAATGAAATTAAGCTTCCGCCAGCTGTCCAAGAGAGACTGCTGAGACTCCAGCAGCTACAGCAGACTCTCCAGAGCCTTCTTGCTCAGAAGCAACAAGTTGAACTTGAACTTCTGGAGGTTGATAAAGCACTAGAGGAGCTTAAGAAGACCCCGGACGATGGAGTCATCTATAAATCTGTCGGCTCAATTCTGATAAAAACTGAAAAATCAAAGATTACTAAAGAACTTACTGAGAGAAGAGAATTAGCGAACATGAGAATTTCAGTTCTCGGAAAACAGGAGGAAAGAATAAGAAGCCAGATAAAGGAGCTGAATGAGAAGCTCCAGAGAGACCTTCGTCCACTATCGCCACGTTAAAAAGATGCTTCATCAAGGCCTCCAAGACCACTCCGTCATTTACTAGTCTAATTAATCACCTAATCTTGACGGGAGCCTCGGACATGAGGTTTAGCGACTGGATGGAAGCCTCCGGGAAATAGGCTTACAGAAAAACTGTTAAGCAACGCCGCATCTTTAATTTTGAAGCTGAGAGGATGCAGTTTGTCGTTTCAAGATGCCGTATCCCTAATTCATAAGGTTAAGCCGAGACGCGTTCTTCTTCTCTGTCACCAAAATGCTGATCCAGACGCGTTGGGATCAGCCTTCGCCTTTTCAAGACTTCTAAAGAGAATACATCCCGAAGTGAAGGTTGAGGTTGCTTCCCCCGAGGGAATAAGCAAACTCTCCGAGGCAGTATCTGATCTTCTGCCAATAAAGGTTACGACTGACAATCCAAAATTCACAGTTGACATGATCATCATGCTGGACACAAACACAACTAAGCAGTTGGGTCCGTGGGAAAATAACGTGAAGAAAGCAAAAGCTCCACTCATAGTGATCGATCATCACGTAACTCATCCGGAAACTGAACGCATAGCATCCATCATAATCTGTGACGAAAATGCGTCATCAACTTGCGAGATGATCTATAGGTTTTATGAGCAGGTAGGCATTAAGCCTTCGAAGGAAGAAGCTGAAGCACTATTTTTGGGAATAGCATTCGATACCAAACACTTCGTACTGGCAAACTCCAGCACATTCAAGGTTGCTGCGGCCTTGGTTGATGCCGGCGTAGACGCTCAAAAAGTGATCTCCAGACTTACGCTTCCAACAAGTCTCTCCGAACGCATAGCTAGGCTTAAGGCCTGCAGAAGAATGCAGCTCATCAGGATAAACGATTGGCTTATAGTCTTCTCACGTGTGAGCTCATTTCAGGCTTCAGCGGCACGCGCCTTCATCGGGCTGGGAGCACATTTAGCACTAGTCTGCGGGCAGAAAAATGACAATCTCCAGATAAGTATAAGGTCTGATCCGGAATTTTATAAGAAGACAAGTCTCCATCTGGGAAGAGATCTCGCTAAGCCTCTCGGTGAATACTTTCACGGAATGGGAGGTGGACACTCAACGGCCGCTGGGATGAATGGAGTAGGCGACTGTGAAGCCGTTGTTAAGCGTGCTTTACGGATAATAAGAGAGAAACTAAAAAAACGTTGAGGGTTTTCTTATAAAGGAGGTTATCTCTCCTCCTTAATCTTCTTTGCGAATTCTATGCACTTCTTTTTGAAGTTCTCGTAGCTATTAGAGAACTCATTCATCGTCTTCACCGTGGCGCCGAAGCTTCTCCACTCCTCAGGTTTTAGTCCGCGATCTCCATATTTACTCCTATCTGGAATTCCCGCTTCCTTCAGAACCTTCTGTTGATGAGGTGTAAGCTCATATGACCTTATGAATTCATCTTTAATATCCGTCCACTCCTCCGTAAGTCTACGCAGGATCTCCGGGTCGAGTTCTCTGAGAACAGACTCTCTATACTCTTCGATGTTGAAGTCTTCCT
>JAGGUU010000057.1 GCA_021158305.1 Candidatus Bathyarchaeota archaeon | reverse complement strand
TTATATTCACTAGGCATGCTATGGAAAAGTTTAGGGTTCTGAAGCGTTATGGATTTGAAGTTAGTAAGAAGCATGTTGTTGAGGCCGTTCTTAATCCAGAACGTCTAGATAGAAGAGGCGGACAGTATTTTGCAATGAAAATCATAAATTCAGATCATGCTCTAAGAGTAGTTTATGAGAAAAGGAAAGACTATTTAGTAATCATTACGTTTTATCCTGTTAGGCGTGATCGATATGGCATATAAAATGAAGTATGACGATGAAGCGGACGTCCTCACAATAATTCTTGAGGAGGAAGGGAAGATTTCCCATGCGGAGGAAGTGGGAGACATAATAGTTCATTTCGATGAGGATGAGAAGCCACTATTAATGGAGATACTGAAAGCAAGCAAAATTATTCCATTAATGGTTGAAAGCCTAGCCAAAAAGGAAGTCGCGGTCACCTAAACCCGCAATGACCCCAACACATTACATGCCACACGTATCTCTCTTTTTAGATATCCAAAAGAAATTTTCAGCGGCTTATGATGTGTAATTGATTTTTCCCTTTCTCAACCTCAACACTAAACAAGTTCCTTGCATTCCTTCTACATAAGATTCTTCTATTGAGATCTGCTTATAGAGAAGTGGAATCGGCGAAGTTATGCTTTCAGCATGACATCTCGAGGCTGTATGCCTTGAGGCTTATAACCGTGATGTTGCCTGAATCCTATCTGAAGGCCTACACGAGCTTATAAGACAGGGTATGTATCCAAGCAGAAGCAGTCATCAGAGTCCTCTTAAGAAGAGAACTCTGGGATAAGTGGTGAAACTTTAGCCTTTCCCGTTTTAATCGACTATCGATTGACGAAGCTTTCTTCCAGCCTCTATCATTCTATCCACAGTAGGAAATCCATGCAGATATTAGCCATAAAATTCTTAGTTGGGAGCTGGTGAGGTGTATGTTGGGTGTTTGTGCTATTTAGGCCTCGAGATGTCGGCGAGGATTTCTGGGGGGAGCATTCTGAGGAAGGCTGGAGCCGGGGATGGGATTTGAACCCATGTTCAGCGAGTCTGCAGCCCGCCGCCTGAACCGCTCGGCCACCCCGGCTGAGCTTAAACTTATCCAAGAAATATTCAGAAATAAACTTGCTCTTATACCTTTTTCTTGCGGCAGAACAGCCTCCATTAATCTACATTTTGACTATCTGCGCATGTAAGACTCCGCTTATTTCCATAACCGCTTCTGGATGAACATAGCCACGCTCTATAGCTCGCTTAACAATCCTTGTTCCGACAAGATTCACGATCGTGCTTTTTTCGACCAAGTTTATGGCTTCTTCAATGCTCGTCTTAAACCCCTTATAAAACTCTTCTTTAACCTCAAAGACTATCCCGGAATCCTTAAAGGTCTTACCGAGGATGTCAGCGTCGCAGGCAGCTAAGAGAACTTGTCTTCCCCATCTTTGAATCTTAACGTAAGCCTCCAATACTGGCATCTTCCAAAATCTTTCCTAATTCATACAGGTCTCAGGGAAGATCTAGCTCCGCATGCCTCGCATTGAAGGAAGTACAGCCTTTTCTCCTTAACAATCTTCGTATCTGGCCTCTTGCAGATTGGACATATAACATACTCGTTAACATAGCGTTTAATCAACCTCTCAAGGGTCTCGACCTCAAATCTCCCTTGGAAGATAACTCTTCCACCCTCGGCATTGGCGGCCGTAGCAAGCTCCCTGGAAAGATACTTCAATACATGTTCGGGCTTCCTATTTACTATATCGCAGATCTCCTTGAAATTGTGCAGGATAGTTCTGGATCCAGAGATTGTTACGAGAGGCTTGGGAACCTCGAATCTCTCACGTTTAAAGACTGAGGGAGGTAGAGCTTTGTAGGCCTCATCCAGCATTCTCTCATAATCTAAACTCATATGCGAATCCTCACAATATATAAAGAATTCATCACCTAAAATATTTATCCGAAAAACAAAAGGCGCGGAAGACGAGGCGAAAAGCATCGAGGAGGAAAGAAGGGTTAAAGATGAAGAAGTATGAGAATTTCAGCAAATGGTTCGACGACCTACTTTTAAACGCTGAAATAATGGATAATCGATACCCAATCAAGGGATTCGCAGTATACAAAGAGTGGGGCGCAAAGATAGCTAGAAAGATAATTGAGATGCTCGAGAAAAAACTTGAGGAGACAGGGCATGTTCCAATGTTCTTTCCCGTCGCGATCTCAGAAGAAACATTCAAGAAAGAGGCTGAACATATCAAGGGCTTCACATCAGAGGTCTTTTGGATAACTCATGCTGGAGATAGAAAGCTGAAGAAGAGAATGCTCCTAAGACCAACCTCAGAAACGGCGATGTATCCAATGTTTTCACAATGGATAAGATCACATGCAGACCTGCCGCTGAAGATATTCCAGAGCGTTTTCGTCTATAGATACGAAACGAAGGCGACAAGGCCGCTGTTAAGAATGCGAGAGTTTCTCTGGAATGAAGCTCACACAGCGCATAGAAGCTGGGAGGAGGCTGAGGAACAAGTAAAGGAAGCAATAGGGATATACGATGAAGTCTTCAAGAACTTAGGGCTGAGCTACTACATTCTAAGACGGCCGGACTTCGACAAGTTTGCAGGAGCAGATTATTCAATAGCCTTCGACGCTTGGAATCCTGATGGAAGAGTTAACCAGATAGGAACAGTGCACAATTTAGGAGAGAATTTCTCGCGGGCCTTCAACATAACATATGAGGATATAGGCGGGATGCAAAGATACGTTGTTCAGACATGCTACGGGTTCGGAATAAGCCGCGTAATAGCAGCCATAATAGCTCAGCATGGAGACGATCATGGACTGGTGCTTCCGCCAGAGATAGCTCCGGTTCAAGTCGTTGTGATCCCGATACCATACAAGAATCTAGAAGACGAGATAGAGAAATACTCCAGAAGAGTCTATGAGAAGATAGTATCCGCGGGATTCCGAACGCGAATAGACGAGACTGATAGGACCCCCGGAGAAAAATATTATTACTGGGAGATGTTTGGGGTTCCCATCCGAGTTGAGGTAGGGCCGAGAGATCTCAAAGAGAATCAAGTGACGATCTGCGAGAGAGTAAACCTAGAAAGAAGAACTGTACCTCTTGAAGAAGCTCCAAGAGCAATAATGGAAGAGTTTAGGAAGATCGAGAAAAAACTGAGAGAGAGGAGCATCTCAACTTTAAAGGAGATGACAATAAACGCTAGAGACATAGAAGCCTTAAAAGAGGCGATAAAATCAAAGAAGATAGCGAGGGTTTGCTGGTGTGGAAAAATTGAATGTGCCGAAAGAATCAGGGAAGAATCCGGAGGAGAAATAAGAGGATACAGAGTTGACATCGAGGAGAACCCAGAATACACGTGTATAATATGCGGGAAAAAAGCGGAAAAAGTGGTATATGTGGCTAAAGCATACTAGCCGGAACTATAAAGAGAAAAGCTTCACGAAAAGAAATAGGGCATCTGGAATATTATATGTTCTTTCGGCCACATAAAAGCCGACTGGATCTCTGTTTCCTTAGAGAAAAGCAACAAAACTTTAGTCTTAGAAAATCTACAAGAAGCACGACTGGCTTCTGTAAAAGGGTGGCGGAGAATGTCGTCGATTGATCAGCTCAATATAATTGTTCTTTTAAAGCAGGTTCCAGATATCGAGAAGGTAAAGTTTGACTTTAAAACTGGAAGGCTTGATAGAAGCTCTGCAGAGGCAGTAATCAACCCTTTCGACCTCAATGCTTTGGAAGCTGCGGTTGAGATAAAAGAGAAGGTTGGAGCGAGAATAACTGTGATAAGTATGGGTCCGAAAACCGCTGAGGCATCTTTGAGAGATGCCATTGCAAGGGGTGCTGATGATGCTATTTTATTAACAGACAAGCGTTTCGCTGGAGCCGATACCTTGGCAACATCGTACACGCTTGCCTGCGCCATCAGAAAAGTCAGCTCATACGATTTGGTAATATGCGGAGAGAAGACGATAGATGGAGATACGGCACAAGTCGGTCCAGAAGTCGCTGAGTTTCTCGGAGTTCCACATGTAGCCTACGTGGAGGAGATACGCGAAGTTAAGCGGGATAGGATACTTGTAAAATCTAAGATGGGAAGAAACTATTACATTATCGAGTTGAAGTTTCCAGGATTAATAACTGTTACAAAAGATGTGAATACTCCTCGTCTTCCATCTCTTAAGGATAAGATTCGGTCAAGAAAAGCTGAAATAACCGTTTGGAATGCTGATTCGCTCTTAGACTTAGCTGATGAAAGATACTTCGGCGCCACCGGCTCTCCCACAACCGTTGCCAAGGTATATGTTCCTAAAGCCGAGAGGAGGAAGGGTAAAATCTTCCGCGGCGACTTAGAGAGAGCTGCTAAGGAAATCGCGATTGTTCTCAGGGAGGCACATGTGATCAGGTGAGTCGATATGAAGAGACATGGTGATGTTCTGGTATTTGCTGAGAATAACGATGGAAGAATTCATCCAGTCTCATATGAGCTTCTTGGAAAAGGAAGGGAGCTGGCGGACAGTTTAGGCGTAGATCTAAATGCTGTGCTTCTCGGATGGAGAATGGAAAATGAAGCCTTTGAGCTAATCTATCGAGGAGCAGACAAAGTCTTTCTATATGATCATCCAAGCCTAGAAGAGTTTGATGTGATAAGATATACGCAGAATATAGTCAAGATGGTGAGAGAGACCGAGCCTGATATATTCTTAGTGGGTGCGACGCGTATCGGTAGAACTCTAGCGCCTAGAATAGCGGCGGCTCTGAGGACAGGCCTCACAGCTGATTGTGTGGATCTAAAGCTGGATGAGGAAGGAAACCTAGTCCAGGTTAGGCCTGCATTCAGCGGAAATATAATGGCGCAGATAGTGACTAAGACTAGGCCTCAGATGGCGACTGTCAGATATAAAGTGATGAAGATGCCTGAGAGGGATACGGGAAGAGAGGGTGAAATAATTAGGATGAAGGTTGACGTTATCGAAGAGACAGGCATGAGAATAATCGAGAAGACGCGTGCGGATGAAGTTGAGATAGCTGAGGCTGATGTTATCGTCTCTGGGGGGCGGGGGCTTAAGAGACCCGAGGACTTCAGCCTCCTCGAGGAACTCGCCAGCCTCTTAGGAGGAGTTGTCGGCTCAAGCAGACCCCTTGTAGACGCCGGCTGGATAAGCAAGGATCACCAAGTTGGATTCAGCGGGAACACGGTTAAGCCAAGGGTCTATATAGCCTGCGGGATCTCCGGCTCCCCGCAACATCTTTTCGGAATGAGAGACTCGGACATAATAATAGCAGTCAACAAGGATCCCACCGCTCCGATATTTAACGTTTCGGATTATGGAGTTGTGGGTGACCTTTATGAGTTCATACCATTACTGATACGTGAAGTTAAGCGTTTGATTGGAGGAGGAAAAGATGAGGGTGAGCATTAAGGAGGTTATTGATGAGCTTAGGAGCATAGTTGGGAAAGAATGGGTTGTTACTGAACGGGAATCCATGGAAGGATACTTGAGGGATGAAACCCCAGATGCCATAAGACCTAAAGCTGCCGAAAACCTAGTCCTCGTTAAGCCGTCCTCAACTAGAGAGGTTTCGGAGATTCTTAGATACGCAAATGAGGCGCTTGTTCCAGTCTTTCCAGTTGGCGGAAGAACAGGTCTTGTAGGCGGATGCGTGCCGATAGAGGATGGAATAATCCTCTCACTTGAGAGGATGAATAGGATAGAGATCGACGTGGAAAATTTGATGGCCGTAGCAGAGGCAGGAGCCACATTAGGCGATCTCATCAAGGCGGCTGATGAAGCTGGCTTATTCTTTCCGTTACATCCTGGCGATGAAGGAGCACAGATAGGTGGGTTAATCGCCACTAACGCTGGAGGAGTCAGAGCAGTCAAGTATGGCGTAATGAGAAACTACGTGAAAGGAGTCGAAGTAGTCCTTCCGACCGGTGAAGTCCTTAATCTCGGAGGTATGCTTATCAAGAACAATATGGGCTACGACCTTATGCATCTAATAATAGGGAGTGAGGGAACGCTCTGCGTAGTGACTAAAGCTATTCTGAAACTTTATCCGAGAAGCATGTATTCAGTAACGCTGATCCTTCCCTTCAATAAACGGGAAGGCGCTATACGAACCGTTCCCCAAATTCTGAGATCAGGTGTAATCCCATTGGCAATCGAGTATGTCGGATTGAAGGAGCTGAACGCCGCGGCTGCTCACCTAGGTGAGGAGTGGCCGATACAAAGTGGAGATGCACAGTTACTCGTAATACTCTCCGGTTTAAGCGAGGATGAAGTATACTCGGCGTGTGAGAGAATCTCTGAAATCGCTGAGAAGAATAGTGCTGGAGAGGCTCTGATCGCCGAGACCCGCGATGAGCAGGAGAGAATCCTGAGGATTAGAAGCAACGTATACACTGCTTTGAAAAAGGATATGGTGGACATATTAGACACTACGGTTCCGATGAGCAGACTCTTAGACCTCATGATAAAGATAGATGAGTTATCCAAGAAGTATGGAGCTTATCTGCCAGTCTACGGTCACGCTGGAGACGGAAATCTCCATATACATGTGATGAAGGAGAACGGAGAGATTCCCAGCTACGCTGATGATTTGAAGAGGGAGATCTACGAGGCTACCATAAGCCTCGGAGGGGTCATAACAGGTGAGCATGGCATTGGAAGACTGAGAATTAAAGAGTTCCATAGATTTCTGTCAAAGAAGGAGATAAATCTGATGAGAGAGATCAAACGCATGTTTGATCCAAACAACATATTAAACCCCGGAAAAATCTTCCCCTAGATAACTGAGTAGCCAACCTCTTCATTTCTCATCATCCAATTAACGGCTGGATAGAATGAAAGAAACATGCAACTTAGCCTTTGAACTAGCGATGCTACCGCGGTTTTTGTTCGACCGAGATCGCGGAAGAAATTAACTCGGACAAGAATCCACTGAAAATATTAAATCCCTAAAGATTCTAATGATCGAAACCCATGATGAGTTATCAGAGCCAATAGAAGATTTTTTTGTTTCTTTATTTCTCTTTAATTATGATCTGTAATGAGTAGTAGTGAAGCTGAATTCTTTAGTGAGAGCAAGCTTCTGAAGATACTCATGGATAATATTCCCGACTCGATCTACTTCAAGGATTCATCCTCGCGTTTCATTATGGTGAGTAAAGCTCACGCTGAAAGAATGGGGCTTAAAAG
Source organism: Candidatus Bathyarchaeota archaeon (assembly GCA_021158305.1). Lineage (GTDB taxonomy): Archaea > Thermoproteota > Bathyarchaeia > Bathyarchaeales > DTEX01 > B63. The sequence goes on along the minus strand of JAGGUU010000057.1, from coordinate 7,267 downwards.
CCCCAAGGAAGTTAGGGGAAAGACAGACTTCGACTTTTACGCTGAGGAATTTGCACGTGAGGCATATGAGGATGAAAGGCGAATAATCGAGACTGGCCGACCGTTAATAAACAAGATTGAAAAAATCATTACTAAAGATGGTGCTATCCGCTGGGTTTCAGCTACTAAAGTTCCAATCCTTAACGATCACGGAAGAGTAGTAGGTATCATCGGAATATCTAGAGATATAACCAAGTATATGGAGATGCAGAGACAAATGCGGCTTCTATCAAGCGTTGTAGAGCAAGTATCAGAAGGAATAGCGGTTACGGACACTAACGGAAAGATAATCTTTGCTAATTCAGCATGGGCGGAGATGCATGGCTACAGAGCAGAAGAGATCATTGGAATGAATATTCACGACCTATATGAGAAGCCTGGAGTTGCTAAGAAGTTTGAGAACGAGACCCTAGCAAGAGGAAGTGCTAAAGGAAGACTTAGCCACATAAAGAGGAATGGAGATGTCTTCCCAACATTAACCTCCTGGAGCCTCATAAGAGACAGAGAAGGAAAAACTATTGGAATGGCGATAATCACAAAGAGCCTTACAGATATAATTAAGGTTCTTAGAGATGTCAAGACGTTAGGAAACGTAGAGGAAAGATAAGCGTATTATCAAGCGCACTACATTTATTCGTCGCCATGAAAGATATTCTCGGTAAAGAAGCGCAAAGGCATATTGGTTCTTCAGTAAATGGAAAATTCTATATTTTGGCTCTTTCTTCCTTCTGGTAATACTCTGTCCATTTCAGCTTTCTGGCATCACGTCTCAATTTAAGAGCATTCTTCCGACATTTGCTTGAGCAAAACCACAAAACGGATCCGTCGACTTTGACATACATTATTCCCGTTCCGGGAGGAATCTCCCCCCCGCAGAATGAACATTTATGAGACTTTGGCATATGCTTCACCTGCTCGATTATTATCAGAAGTGATGCACTTTCTATTTCTCACTTTATCTTCCTAGCCTCTCTCTCAGTTTCTCTAAGCATTAGTATATCATTGAGCCTAACTGGTCCTTTAACATTCCGTGTTATTATTCTACCCTTATCCGGCCCCTTAAGGATGCGGACTCTGACCTGCTGTATTTCGCCAGTAGCCCCGGTCCTACCCACTATCTGAATTACTTGAGCTGGAGTTAAAGTCTCCTCTTCTTTCCCGCTCATTCACCAGCCCCTTCCTTGATCCTTTGAACTCTGGTGATTATCTCCTTAACTAGGTCCTCCGCCTCTCCCGGCTCGATTATGCAGGCGGCGGCTGACCGTACGTCTATGCCAGCAGCTGAGCCGAGCTTCGCCTTGCTTGGAACGTATACGTAGGGTATCTTCCTTTCGTCGCAAAGTAGCGGTAAATGAGCAACGATCTCTGGAGGATCAACATCTTCAGCTATTAAGACGAGCTTCGCCTGTCCTCTCTCCACCGCTTTTGTCGTTTCATTTGTTCCCTTCCGAATTTTTCCAGTTCTTAACGCTATTTGTAACGCTTCATATGCAGCGTTCGCCACATCCTTTGGAACTTCAAACTTCACATAGAATGGCTTTGACATCTTTACTCACCGAAACTTCATCAACACACGTCTCAGTTCAGATTTTAACTCCTAGACTAAATTAAATACACCCCTAATATACATTACGGTTACTGATCTACTGCATATTTATTCATGAGCGAAGAAAGCCTTTATCTCCTTTCCTACCTCATCTATACGAACAAACCCGAAACGTTCAAACTGGACAATCTGATCAACTGAGGCTTGACGTAAATTGCTTTCAGCGAGTCCCTTCACCACCGAACCGTTCGGCATGATCACTTTACATGAGACTCCATTTCCCTCCGGAAGCCAATGAATCAACCTGAGACCCAATCTTTTAGCTTCTTCATAGCCGCTACTGTGATATTCAGCCAAGACCTGATCCTTGTTCTTTGATAGAATCTTCACATTGAAGAGTTCCATAAGCCGAATGAGAGAGCCCGCCTTAAGATTATCGAAGTCTCTCGACGAGATCAGTAAGTGTGCGTATCCATTTCTATTCTTGACTGTGAGGATTCGTTTTCCTCTTTTCGGGTCATCGGGATGAAGTCTTAAAGTGGCTATGAAGTCTCTGCTAATATTATTGACTATCATAGTCTTCGGATTATCGATGAAGAAGTACCGGTTGGCTATCGGATCAATTATTTTACGATTATATGCATAAAGATTCTCCCAGCTCAGCGTTATATCGGCTGGTCGTGGACCGACATCTATCATCATTTGCCGTATCGCTTCGGGCATTATTCCTCTTCTCCTCAAAGCTCTGAACGTTGCGAGTCTAGGATCATCCCATCCACTGTAAATGCCTTCTTCAACGGCTTGGACGATCTTAGACTTGCTTAACACGGCTCCCATAATCTTTAATCTTCCATAGTGGATCGCTTCTGGATATTCCCATCCCAGATACCGATACAGAAACTCCTGTCTTCTCTGATTTGTTAAGTGCTCTTTCCCCCTTATTATGTGGGTTACGCCATTCAAGTGGTCATCTAGCCCGTTCGCGAATGCAAAGAGCGGCCATACACGATAACGGCTACCAGTTCTGGGGTGAGGATACTTCTTTGTATCTATTATCCTTAATGCTGGCCAATCGCGGATTGCAGGATTTGGATGATTCAGATCCGTCTTTATTCTTACAACGGCTTCTCCTTCCTCGTATTCTCCCGATAGCATACCTTCCCATCTTGAGAGGTTCTCCTTGGGAGACAAGCTTCTACAGGGACAAGGCTTCCTTTGCTGTATTCTCTTCCGGAAGTCTTCTCGTTGGCAGATGCAGACGTAGGCATTCCCATCTTCTAGCAGCTTTCTGGCGTATTCATAATATATTTCCATTCGGTCACTCTGTATATATTCAGCATCCCACTCGCACCCGAGCCATTTAAGATCCTCTCTTATCAAATCATAAAACTCAAGGGATGTCCTCTTTATTCTAGGGTCGGTATCCTCAAATCTCAAAATGAAGCGGCCATCATACATTCTTGCATATTCATAGCTCAGAATTATCGCCCTAGCTGAGCCTATGTGTAAGACGCAGTCAGGGTTAGGAGCGAATCGCGTGACTACCTGTTCGTATTTATCCACATTTGGAAGAGGAGGAAGCTTCTTTTCCTCCTCAATCTTCTTTTTCTCCTCTAAAAGTATCTCTGGCCACGTATCTCGTATAATACTTATTTGTTGCTCTAGCGTGAGACTATTGACCTCCTCAACTATCTCTTCAGTTAAGTAGAACAGATCTCTTGCTTTTTTTCGAAGGCTAGGATCTTCACCTATAAGTCTGCTCATAACAGCTTTCGCTTGAGCCTTTCCTTTATGTTTAATTGCGTTTTCTAAGGCTATTCTCTTAATCTTCTCTCTGATCTCTTCGTTCTCCAAGCGTCTTCCCCGCATGTCCTTGCAATCTAAATTTTTCGTTCAATTAAGTATCTTGCGAGGCTTCTCAATTTTTCTTTTGCCTCTGACGGAGGAAGCACCTTATCGACTTCAGCCCAGCTATTCTTTACTATATCAGCCGCAACCTTCTTTGCGTACTCGATTGATCCGTATCTTTTAATTATGCTTATTGCTCTGTTTTTCTCAGATTCGTCGCTAGTATGCGCCTCAAGTATCTCTATGAGCTTTTTTCTATCCGATGCGCTTGCTTTCTTTATTGTATGTATCACCATAAGGGTTAGTTTTCCCTCGGTTATATCCTTGCCCAATCCCCCCTTTCCCTTAGCGAATTCTTCACCAACAAGATCAAGTATATCATCTTGAATCTGGAAGGCTATTCCCAGAGACTCAGCGAATTTTCCTACAGTCTCTGCTACGCTGTCATCTGCTCCTGCGATGATGCACGCCATCTTCGCAGCCATCCTAGCTAATGTTCCAGTTTTATAGGCGCACATCTGAAAATATTCTTCTTCAGATATCTCATAAGGCGAGACTAGGCCCCTGTGCCAAGCAATATCTATAGCTTGACCTAAGCTTAGATTCACCATTTCTTGGATGTAGATCTCATAGAGCTTATTCATCCTTTCCGGAGGTATCTTGTTCCTTCTAAAAATCAAAGCGAGCATAGGTAGGAAGAACATGAAGTTTGAGAGATTAACTGCTACATCGAGACCGAAGATTCGATATGTGCAGGGTTTTCCCCGTCTTAATTCTGACTGATCTTCTACGTCGTCAGCGATTAGGGTTCCATTATGGATGATCTCCGGGATCACTGCGAAGTCAAGTACATCTTTAGAGTTGACGCCTAGAGATTCGCAGATTAAGAGAAAAAGTGCGGGTCTCCAACGTTTCCCTCCTCTGTCAATGAAGTCCCAGAAAGGATCCGCTACAGCCTTGTTTAAGGCTTCGAGGTCAAGCTTGTATCTGGGCGGAGAGATTCTAAATATTAGGGAGTTATTATCGATCTTTCTGGGTACGTACCTTTCGATATATCGATCTATTACTCGCGCTTTTTCCTTGAGAAAGTCTACTATTTCGATTTCTCTATTCTTCTTCATCTTATATTCTCAGCCTCCTCTTCTTGCATATGATTCTATATCGAACCCTCTAATTCTGAGCCACTCAGCCGTTCTGCCCAGCACAACAAGCGGGGCATTCTTAAGTTTCTCTATGGAGGGAGCTCCCACGAGAAACATAGACGTTGCAAGTTGACGAATAAATACTTTAATTTTCTTTTTAACCTCCTCGGCTCCTCTCATAGCTGGCTCCAAGATCGGAAGAGCGAAACCGGCGAGGTCCGCTCCTAATCCTATAGCTTTAGCAACGTCAAGCCCAGATCTTATTCCTCCAGAGGCAATGACTGGTACATTAACAGACTGCACAACCTCAATTATGCTCACAGCTGTTGGTATTCCCCAATCCCAGAATTCTTCCCCGGTCTTCTCGGTTAGGTGATTTCCTCTCTTGCGTGCTCTATAAAATTCTACGGCTGCCCAGCTTGTTCCTCCAGCACCCGCAACGTCGATTCCTGCAACCCCTGCTTTCTCAAGTCTCCTCGCATCCTCAGCGGAGATCCCAGATCCCGCCTCTTTAACTATCACAGGAACGCTGAGGCTCTTCACTATCTGACTTATTTTCTCTAACACTCCATGATAGAACGTTTCGCCTTCTGGCTGAACTGCTTCTTGAAGCGGGTTTAGATGTATAATCAATGCATCGGCCTCAATCATATCTATGATTTTCTCTAAATCCTCAACTTCATAGTCTCGTATAATTTGCGGGGCTCCTATGTTTGCTGCTATAAAAGCGTTCGGAGCCTTCTTTCTAACAATAGCATACGTTCTTTCCATGCTTGGATTCTCTAAGGCTGCTCTTTGACTTCCAACCCCCATGCCTAAGCCTAGCTCCTCAATGGCCTCCGCTATTGAAGCGTTTATCTTTAGCGCCTCCTCGGCTCCTCCGGTTATACTTGAGATCATTATTGGAGCTGAGAATTTATAACCGAAGACTTCAGTAGATAAGTTTATGTCTTCCATGCTTATTTCCGGTAAGGCTCTATGTACGAAGAATATATCCTCGAAGCCTGTCGTTATATTTTTAGCCTCAACGTTCTTGCTTAGGCAGATGTGGATATGGTCAATTTTTCTCTCTTTAATAGGTTCTCTTTTATCGTCTAATCCTCGTCCCAACTACTTTTTCTCCTATAAGAGCTTTGTAAATATTATCTGGTAACAATCCATTTACAATAAGAACGTCGATTCCATGCTTAACAGCGGCTTTGAGCTCCAGCATTTTCCCCATCATTCCCCCGGTTACATCCGGAGCTTGGCTTCCGCCAATCTTCCCTATCAATTTTTCAAGATCCCTTAATGATAATTCGGGTATTAACTGGGCTGACGGATTCCTCTTAGGATCTGAGTCATACACCCCATCTACATCTATTCCCATTATAATTCTTCTCGCACCTAATTCAACTGCAAGAAAGGCAGCTATTTGATCTCCTGAGAGAATAGTGAATCCCAATTTATTGTCGAATACTACATCTCCATAAAGCACTGGTATCAGATCGATCTCAAGAGCCATCATTAGGGTTTTCAAATTGAATATGCGTATTCGGCCTTTCTCAGTGATTATGAAAGAGGATGGAGCGAAGCTGAACGCTGGGATTTCATGCTCTAAAAAAGTTCTGATGATAAGGCTATTCAAGTTCACCATTGCCTCATGGGTCTCTGAGAATCCGAATCTCTGAGAATAATCTTTGAGTCCGCTTGATATATTATGTTTCTTCGCTAACGGATGACCGTAGCTTCCACCTCCATGGATTACTATGAGCGGCTTGAAGTCAGCTTTGTGAATCTCCTCCGCTAAACGTTTGATGGCCTTAATATTCGGAGTCAAGGGCTTATTCTTCTCCGTAACTACGGAGCCGCCGAGCTTCAAGATCGTTAATCTATTTCTCAATTATAACTCCCTCATCAGTTTTTTCTGTAATTAGAACTTCTCCTCCCGCCTCCTTAATGGCGTGGGCTACATCTATGATCTTTTCAGGATAAGCAAGAGCGATCATGCATCCTCCACCGCCAGCGCCGGTGAGCTTTGCTCCTAACGCGCCGGCCTCTCTCGCTGCATAGATAAGTTCTTCAAGTTCCCTGCATGAGACTCCTAATGCACGGAGTAGCTCATGATCAATATTCATGAGTTCTCCTAGGGTTTTTAGGTCTCCTTCACGAAGAGCCTTTACGCTTCTCTTAACGATCTCTCCGCCTGCCTTTATGATTTTTCCCACGATTAGCGGATACCTGCTCCTCAGCTTGTTTACCTTAGCGACGAGTTTACCGGTTGATCTTTCTTTCCCGGTATTTCCTATCACGAGAGGAAGGTTGATATCGATTTTTAATCTTCGTATCGGTTTTGATCTACAGTACCATAGGATCCCTCCGTATGTTGAAACCGCCGGGTCTACTCCTGAAGGAGTTTCATGAACGATCTTTTCAGCATTGAATGCTGCGTTAAAGATTGTGTCCTTTGATACTTTGGGGTCAAGCATAGAGAAGATGGCTGATGCCGTTGCCACCGAGACTGCTGCGGAGGATCCTAGACCAGCACCTACGGGTATTGAGGATTCAATATTGATGTTTATGCCATATCTTAGATTGTACCTTCTGATGGCTTCTTTCACAATAGCATATATGGGTTCAAGTTTTCTTCCCGCTTCCTTCCCTCCCATTTTGGGATGGAACTCGTCATTTACGAAGAATCCAGAGGCGCCTA
>JAGGUU010000021.1 GCA_021158305.1 Candidatus Bathyarchaeota archaeon | reverse complement strand
TTATGCTTCTCCGCATAGCTCGGTTATTCTCTTCCAATTTTCATCAACGTATTGCTGAATCTCGTCGATTACATGCTTGAACTGCGGCTGAAAGAGATGTCTAAATCTTCCCTGCACTTTCAAGAATTCTGTTACAGGCTTTGGCTTAGGCACCTTAATATTCAATTTATATTTTCCCTTCTCAACCTCGTAGACTGGCCAGTAGCGTGTTTGGACGGCTAAACGTGCGACCTCTATGCTCTTCGCTGAGTCGAATCTCATACCCACTGGACATGGAGAGAACACATGTATGACCGCTGGACCGTCAACCTCCAAGGCTTTTCTAACTTTTGTGATGTAATCATTCCAGTACGCTGGGGAAGCCGTTGCAGCATATTCTATTCCATGAGCCGCACATATGCCTATTAGATCTTTTTTGAACTCAGGCTTTCCGGGAATCTTTGTACCAGCTGGACTTGTAGTGGTCGCAGCTCCATGAGGAGTCGCCCCAGATCTTTGTATTCCAGTATTCATATATGCTTCGTTATCATAGCATATGTAAAGGAAGTCATGTCCACGTTCCAATGCACCAGATAACGCTTGAAGTCCAATGTCGAATGTTCCTCCATCCCCTCCAAATGCTATTATATCAACCTTCTTATCCCAGGCATTCCTCCTCATCATAGCCTTGTATGCCGCTTCGATTCCAGCGGCCACTGAAGCCGCGTTCTCAAATGCTACGTGAACCCATGAAACCTTCCATGCGGTATATGGATATATTGTTGAAGCAACCTCCAGGCATCCGGTTGCATTAACTACTATCGTCGGTCCTCGAAGAGCCTTCATGGTCATTCTGGCTATTATGCCAGCTCCGCATCCAGCGCAGAGCCTATGCCCAGACGTGAATAGATCCTCAGCTGGAAGATCCTTTAACCTAACCATTTTATTCTCTCACCCCCACAAATTTTAGAGGCTCCTTTATAACTCCCGTCTTAGCGACTTCAAGAGCTTCATTGAAAATCGCTTCAATATCGGTTGGTCGTATGTCTCTTCCTCCCAAGCCATAGATCACATTAAACAAGTTCAGCTTAATGCCTTCCCTGTAGAGCGCAGCTATAACATCACTACATAGCGGGCCGTATGGGGCGCCTACACTACATGCGCGATCCAGCACTGCCAAAGCTTTGAGGTTTTCTACGGCCTTTATTATTTGCTCAGTTGGGAACGGTCTGTAAACCCAAGGCTTTATAACCCCAACTTTCTTTCCTTTAGCTCTCATACTCTTAGCTACAGCCATAGCTGTTCCAGCGGTGCTTCCGAGACATATTATTGCAGCTTCCGCGTCCTCCATCTCGTAAGTATCTATGAAACCATATCTTCTGCCAGTTAATTCCGCAAACTCATCATTCACTTTGCTTATGGTCTTAGGCGAATTATCCATAGCGTCAACATGTTGACGCTTCGTCTCAAAGTAGAAGTCCGTGAAGCATATAGCTCCCACCGTAATCGGTTTATCCGGGTCGATCGTTAATACAGGCTTTCTCGTTGATACAAATTTTTCGGCTTCCTCATCATCCAAGACCCTAACTCCTTCAAGCGAGTGGGAGAGTATAAAGCCGTCAAGATTGACTGCTACTGGAAGCAGGACATCTGGATCTTCAGCGATTCTGAACGCTTGGATAACCCAGTCATATGCCTCCTGAGCATTTTCAACGAATACTTGTATCCACCCGCAATCTCTAGACCCCATCATATCTGAATGATCACAATGTATGTTTATCGGCGCTGATAGCGTTCTGTTGACAACCCCCATCACTATTGGGCATCTGAGGGTTGAGGCAATATAGAGCATCTCATGCATTAATGCGAGGCCTTGACTCGCGGTAGCTGTGAATACCCTTGCACCAGTAAGGCTTGCTCCTATACAAGCGGACATCGCTGAGTGCTCAGATTCCACACATACGAATTCCGTGTGCACTTCACCGTTATGAACGTATTCGCTGAACTCTTCTACTATGAGGGTTTGCGGAGTTATCGGATAGGCGGCTACAACGTCGACGTTGCACTGCTTAACGGCATAAGCAACTGCTCCATCTCCAGTTAAACCCAATACCTTGCTCATCTTTTCTCCTCCACCATAGTTATCGCTTTCGCGGGACATTCATTTGCGCAGATCCCGCATCCTTTACAGTAGTCATAGTTGATTTTCACGGATTTCTCTTCGCGTATTACCGCCCCGTCTGGACAATAAATCCAGCATAGAAAACAACCTATGCATTTCTCCTCGTCTATTACCGGTCTAAAGGCACGCCAGCTTCCAGTCTTATACTTCATTGCGGAACCTGGCTCTAGCAATATTCCAGCTATAGGTATAGATTTCCATCCAGGCTTACTTTCACTCAATTCCCTTCGCCTCCTCATATGCTCTCTTAATCACCGCCACATTCTTCTCGCCGATCGTCCCCGGAAATCTCTCCATGACTACTTTACTGATAGACTCTAATGTTACAAGCGGAGATGCCTTGATAAGAGCGCCAAGCATAGCGGTGTTATAAATCGGTCTTTTAAGAATGTCAAGCGCTATTCTTTTAGCATCGACCGTGTAAACTTTAGCCCTTTCGATACCCAATCTGTCTTTGAGACTGTCTGGGCTTTCCTCAGCATTCGCCACAACTATTCCATCCTCAACTAATCCTTCTGTAACATCTACACTACTCATGACCGTTGGGTCAACCACAACCACTATATCCGGGTTGTAGATGTGACTATGGATCATTATAGGCTCATCCGATATCCTTGTATAGCCGATGACCGGCGCGCCTCTACGTTCCGGTCCGAACTCTGGAAATGCTTGAACATATTTTCCATCAAGAAGCGCTGCATGGGCTAGAAGTCGGCTGGCAGTGACTACGCCTTGACCTCCTCTGCCATGCCATCTAATCTCAATCAGCAACCTAATTTCCTCCAACACCACTTCTGATTCATCACTAATTAATCTATTTTCAATGCCGATGGGAAATATAACTTTACCTAAAAAATGCCCGAAATCTTGGATTCGCACAGATATTTGGGTTTCTGATGCTATTACGAGTAACATTACGTCATTAGCATCTTCCGCTTATCTTTTGGTCTCAACAAAATTACGTTCTAGTACGCATCAAGAAACTACTTGAGCCATTCTTATTCGTACATTTGAATAGTTTCTATTCATCAGAAAACATAAAAAAGGAAGAATTTAGTATTGTGGAGGAGGTTCGTAGCCTCTACCACCTAGGGCTTTCGTCCTTCCAGCAGCTATTACATCGTCTATCTTAAGTATCATTGTCGCGGCTTCGGTTGCGGATTTTATGACCTGCTTCTTTACGACGAGCGGTTCATAGACCTCAAGTTCCCGCATATCATTAACCTTACCCTCGAATACGTCGACTCCAGCCCATTTCTCGCCCCTGTCATGTGCGGCTCTAAGCTCCGATAGCATATCTATCGGGTCTAAACCGGCATTCTCAGCAAGAGTAACCGGAACAACTTCTAGTGCATCCGCGAAACACTGAACGGCGAGCTGCTCACGTCCGGGAAGGGAATGAGCATATCTTCTGAGACCCATTGCAACTTCTGTTTCTGGCGCTCCTCCGCCCATCAATATCTTCGGCTCCTGAACAACATCTCTGACGACGCAGAGAGCATCATGAATCGACCGTTCAGCCTCGTCAACTATGCGTTCGGTTCCTCCGCGGATAAGGATCGCAACTGCATGTGGATCTTTGCATCCTTCTATGAAGACCATTTTGTCGTCGCCTATCTTTCTCTCCTCAACGAGCTCAGCGTATCCGAGGTCCTCCTCAGATAGTCCATCTAGGTTATTTACGATTTTACCTCCAGTAGCCTTTGAGAGCTTCTCCATATCGGATTTCTTGGCTCTGCGAACTGCGAGTATGCCCTTCCTGGCAAGGAAGTGCTGAGCCATATC
>JAGGUU010000105.1 GCA_021158305.1 Candidatus Bathyarchaeota archaeon | reverse complement strand
CCTCTACGCCTGCCTCATTTAGGAGTCTTGCAGCTTCCCCTACGAGTAGAGCATGAGAAGCTCCCACAAATACTCTTCGAGCCCCATGTTTCTTAAGTATCTTCACAGCATTAGCAGCGGTCTTTCCAGTGCTAATTATATCATCGATTATGACGGCGTCTCTACCTTCAACATCTATATGTTTTTCATAAGTTACAATCTCACCAGTATAACGATCACGTTGTTTCTCGAGGAAGTCATAATTCGCATTTAAAGTTTCCGCCGCGTTTTTTGCACGTTCAATAGCATCTTTCTCATCATCGGGAGATATAACAATCGGGTCTCTAAGATCCTTAGCGGCGAAATATTTAGCTAGTTCTCTCGAAGCCGTCAAGTTATATGCTGGTATTCGGTACATTTCGAGAACTCTTCTATTATGCACATCTACTGTGTATAAGGCATTAACTCCTAATTTTTCAAGAATTTCAGCGATCATTCCAGAGCTCAGACACTCCCCCTCTAGATACCTCTTGTCCTGTCGACTGTACGCAAGATATGGAATGAAAACGCTTATTGACTCTGCTCCGAGATCTCTCGCCGTGTGAAGAATGAGGAAAAGCTCTAGTGCATGTATGTCTTGAGGCGGATATAGGCTTTGAACGACTAATAGGTCTTCTCCAGAAATTTTCTCTTCAAATTTAAAGTAGAACTCTCCATCAGGGAATCTTTTTGTCCTTGTAGAGACTAGTGGAACATTTAGTAGCTCACTAATCTTTTTAGCTAGCTCCTCCGAACCTGGCCCTCCAACGATCTTCAATATTCTTCCTCCATTAAACAATGGAGAATCTGAGAAGTCAAAGATAAAACTTTCACTCGGGCTTTCAGCGGCTTACTTGATTATTACCAGGATGACTGTTTTCCTCTTTTATGCCGCTAGAAACTTTTCAGATCTTCCTATGAATATATATTTTCGAAGTCTTCCTTACAGTGCATGTCTTGAAATCGCGTTAAACTGAATCAGAGCTTCATTTATCGTTACTGCATCCAGCATATATGTTCGTCTCAAGGGTCTTTAAGGAGCATAGTTTTAAACTTCTATGGTTTCCTATCTTCTGAAATGCTCCCAGCCTCTACGCTCTATATTTCTTATCTCCCCATCAATTCTCATCTCTATTCTTCTCTCTCTAATAACCCTCCCTATCCTTATGAGATTGCCGCCCACATCAGCAACAGCGCTTTTAGCAGACTTCCAAAATTGAGGCTTAACTGTAACTATGAGCTCATATTCTTCTCCTCCATAAAGTCCTAAATCGTAAGGGTCGAGGCTGTGGATATCGGCGAATATAAGAGCCTCGTCGGCTATTGGCACATGATCAATGATGAAGCCGACGTCGCTTGCATCTGCAAGCTCATGCAGGCTTATGGCTAGGCCGTCGCTTGAATCAATTGAGGCTGAGAGAACCTTGGCTTCCGAGAGGGCTAGCCCCTCCCTCAGCCTTGCCCTTGGAACGAATACGGCCTCCTTTAATTTTTCCTCGATCTCCTGTGGAGCTGATAATCCTTCAAGTAGGATCTTAAGACCAGCAGAAGTCTTTCCAAACTCTCCAGTAACTGCTACTATGTCGCCTGGCTTGGCGCCGCCGCGACTAACTATTCTTTCCTCACTGCTGAATCCAAGTAATGAACAGCTGATTATCAAATCTGAAGCCTCATTTGTATCTCCGCCGATAATATAGGTGGAGTATTCTCTGGCGGCATCACTCAATCCAGCTCCAATGTCCCTGATATCATTCTCCTTGAGGGTTCGAGGTAAACCTAAGGAAATAAGCATAGCTAAGGGCTTAACTCCCTTAGCCGCAAAGTCGCTTATATTCATCACGACGGCTTTTCTCGCAGCCTGCCTAATACTCATGCCCGGAGGCACATCAGTCTCGCCGACAAGCATGTCAGTCTTCAAAACGGCAACCCTGCCGCCGCCGATATTGACGGCTGAAACATCATCTCCGAAATCCAGAGCCAGATCGGGCATACGATCCAGATATTCCCAGATCAATCGGATTATTCTCTTCTCTCCCAAAGTCTCCAAGTCGTGCAACGATGACGCCTCAACCAGAAAATGGTAGAAAAGATAAGTAAAGATTATCATCCAAACATCTTTAAGCCCTTAAGATAAAAAATAAAAGGGTTCTCTGCAATTAGCCTATTGAAAAGATCAGCCCCGGTAGCTAAGCCCGGTTATAGCAGCGGCCTCGTAAGCCGCAGGTCGCGGGTTCAAATCCCGCCCGGGGCTCCATCCATCTGGACCCCAAAGCTCCAAAAAATACCTTGGAATCCTCAAATTCATAACAAAAATGGAAAACAGCATAATCGCGTCAAGCGAAAAACATAGCAATGAATTAAGGCATTAAATATCTAGGCGTTTTTCTATGCTAGACTAAGGAAGCTTTAAGTAGATGTGCAAAGATTAGGCTTTGTCATCTTGTTCCAGCTTCAACTGGTACTTCGAATTCTTTATTCTTAATCTTCTTTAGTTCCATGATGTTTTCAGCAACCTTTCTCACGGCTTCCACATATTGATCGATAAGATCCCAGCATATCTTTCTCTCAAACTTCGGGAATGCTATTAGCCTCGCGTAGACATCCTCGGTTACTGGCAGATCGCCTTTCTTATAGAGCCTTCTCGAAGCGTTTTTGCATCTCAACGGCCCCGCTGGGATTTTTAGGTTTCTATCTGAGAATATAGGCTCGAGGTGAAGCAGGGGATAGCGTTCTAATGATGCTTTAACCCCCTCCGCCCGAAGGGCGGCGATAAATAGCTTCTTTGAGATCCCAGATAGCCTTTCAGGATAATATTTAACTCTGAATCCATACCATCCTCCCATTTGCACATATGGCGGAATATATTGCGGTTCGAGACCCTCAATATTCCTTAAGCCCCTATGCAGACGCATATGGTTCTCACGTCTAATCCTATTTCTCTCATCAAGGTGCTTTAGCTGGACATACGCTATGGCCGCTGCTAATGGATGGATCCTAAATTTCAATCCGAAATGGGCATTTCGAAACTTGTAGACTGGATGATCCGGCCACCGCCATAACCTTTCAAAATTTCCTAAGGCAGTTGCCCACTTCAAATACTCCTCGTTATTGGTTATTAGGATTCCTCCTTCCCCCGCAGCCACTGCCTTACTCGCCTGAAGGCTGAAGCAACCGATATCGCCTATTGTCCCAACTTTTCTTCCCTTATAGACTGAGCCGTGGGCATGTGATGCATCCTCAATAACCGCTAGGCCATGATCCTCAGCGATTTCCATTATGCGATCCATCTCTGCTGGGACTCCCCAGATATGAGTTACTATTATAGCCTTAGTCCTTGGAGTAATCTTCCTCTCAATATCATCTGGATCGGCACATAACGTTTTGGGATCGATCTCACAGAATACAGGAGTACCATGACAGGCCAGTATCGGAGTTACTCCGCAATGCCATGTGTATGATGGAGTTATAACTTCATCACCGGGGCCGACTCCCACGGCGAATAATGCCGCATTAATTGCAGCAGTTCCATTATTAACTGCAAGCGCGTATTTTACATTATGATACTTTGCGAAGGCTTCCTCAAATTCTTCAACTATCGGCGGGGTTCCTGAAAGCCAACCTCTTCTCATGCATTCAGTGACGAGATCGATTTCCTCATCCGTGATTATCGGCCACGGACCATAGGCATCCTTATCCTCAATCGTAACAGCCTTTGGCCCTCCAAGAATAGCTAATTTCTCGGTCATACAGGGTCACTTAATCGCGCTTATCTAAAAAGATGGAAATTGGCAAGGCATATAATCTTTGTTATCAGAGTAGCGTCTTATTTTGATTATCATTAAAGGTTATCTTAAAAGTTCTCTATTCTCGTATTAATGCTCCATAAGCATTAATACTCAAGAAGCACCTAATGTGCGGTGAAGTCTCCAAGAAAGAAGAGGGAAGATCTTGAATCCGATCGGTTTAATTAGAAGTATAGTCGTGCTGACATTGTCTATCATAATATTATGCTATACGTATAAGGTTATGATTGGACTTGGAAGGAGGGATCTAGCGTCTGGAAGAATCTTCCTTAAGGAGAAGATCCTGCTTAGAGTATTCATCGGCTTCTTCTTGAACATACTTCTAGCATTCATTGGTAACATGCTCTTCTGCTTAGGCGAGTATGCGCTGATATATAGGGAGATAGGAAGGTATGTTGCGGATCTAGCCGTAGTAGCTCTGCTTTACGCCGTCTATCTCCTATACGGGGTGATTAAGAAGTGACCATACAGATACCGATCTTCGGATGCTTTATCCTCGGAGTGGCATTATTCTTCTCTATCTCCCTATACTTGACAGCTAGGAGAAACCCGAAGCTCTCTGTTGCCAGAATGTTTCTGAAGAAAGAAGAATCCATGAAAGTTATGAGGCTTCTTGTAGGCGGCTTATCGGTCTTCGTCTTGGGCAGAGCCATGGGAGTCCTGCAGGAGATGGGAATTATCCCTAGAGTCATATATGTTCCGGTATTCGCCTTCA
Source organism: Candidatus Bathyarchaeota archaeon (assembly GCA_021158305.1). Taxonomy (GTDB): domain Archaea; phylum Thermoproteota; class Bathyarchaeia; order Bathyarchaeales; family DTEX01; genus B63. The sequence continues at coordinate 15,514 of JAGGUU010000105.1, read as the reverse complement.
TCGGGACAATCTATACATTCTGCCTCATATACTCATTGTATAAGCTACGAGCTATTATTGAAGGGAGGTGATTCCTTCTTGGATGGTATAACTGTGCCGTTGCTTGTTGAACGGCACGATGAGCCGCCGCGACCCAAGAATAGACACCTATTTCCCTTTATAGATTTTATCTTGGCCTTGAGGCTTCTTTAACCACAGGGTTCCTAAGCGTTCCGATATTTTCAATCTCGACTTCTACTATATCTCCAGGCTGGAGGAATCTTGGCTTAGGTTTCATGAAGGCAGCTACTCCTCCCGGCGTTCCCGTTGCTATTATGTCGTATGGCTCCAGAGTCATAACTCTACTTAAGTGATGCACTATCTCATACACATTGAAGATCATATTATTTGTTGAAGAGTCTTGTCTGACTTCTCCATTCACTCTTGTTGTAAGCCTAATGCTCATTGGATTTCCCATCTGCTTGGATGTTGTTATGCAGGGTCCTATGGGAGCAAACGTGTCGAAGCTCTTTCCCCGCGTCCACTGACCATCTTTAAATTGTATGTCACGTGCAGATATGTCGTTGAAGACGGTGTATCCAAAGATATACTCATTTGCTTCTGCAACTGGTATATTCCTTCCCTTCTTGCCTATCACTATTGCTAATTCAACCTCATAGTCCAGCTTCTTCACGAAGCTAGGCTTCACAATAGGTTCATCCGGGCCTATTATTGATGTTCTCGGCTTCATGAAGATTATAGGTTCATCCGGAATCTCAGCCCCAGCTTCTTCAGCATGATCTCTATAATTCAAGCCTAAACAAATGATTTTAGACGGATGGAGAATTGGAGCTTTTAAGGTAGCTTCCTTCTCGCTGACTGAGATCTGCAAGATCTTCTCTTCAGATAACTCTTCGATTAGACTCTCAGCTTCATCTATCCTCCACCCGGAACTTATCAAGTCTTCTAAGCTTTTTGGAGCATTTTTCCCCTCAAGTTCCATAAGAAGCGGCAGATCTATTATTCTTCCTCTTCTGAGGATGCCATAGGACTCTTTACCGTGATACGCATATCGGACGAGCCTCATTCTAATCGCCGATAAAGATTCATTCAGAGGAACGTAAATATAAGGGATCTGGATAATTAGGCTCAATACTATTTTAAACATTCGAAGTATTGGGTGACCCATACAGATGGAAATGCTTGATAAAGCCCAGAAAATGCTTAAGGAGTATCCTCTTTGCGATAACTGTTTAGGTAGACAATTTGCCTTTTTAGGTTATGGACTTGAAAATCGCGATAGGGGACAAGCAATAAAGACTCTTCTGGCTATGAATGCTCATAGGTTAGTCCTTACGCAGAATCCTGAAGGATACGAGTTGCTCAGAATCCTAGCTGAAAATGGCGGATCACAAGTCGCTTTTAGCATTCTTCGGAAACACGGCTATCAATGCGGCGAAAGAAAGAAATGCTTTCTATGCGGCGGTAAGTTCGATAATCTCTCTCCACTTGTGGATAAGATCTTAGAGATGCTGGAAGAATACGAGTATGACACGTTCTTAGTAGGGATTAGAATTCCCGCACAGATCGAAGAGAGAGAAGACGAGTTGAGAGCTAGATTCGGGATTGAATATGGCGAGAGCATGAAGAATGAGTTCAGTAGGGTCATAGGGAAAATGATTGCGAAGGCTACGGGAAAGAAAGCGAATTATATGAAGCCTCAGATAGTAATTCTCCTCAATCCATTTACTGAGGAGATCAAGCTTCAAATCGGCTCGCTCTACATAATGGGTAGGTACAGAAAGCTCATACGCGGAATTCCTCAATCCAAGTGGATTTGTAGCAGATGTCATGGAAAAGGATGCCCAAGATGCAACTGGACCGGAAAGATGTATCCAGAATCGGTGGAGGAACTCATAGCCGCTCCTCTCCTCGAAGCTACTCTTGGAGAGGACTCCTCGTTTCATGGAGCTGGCCGTGAAGATGTTGATGCGCGTATGCTCGGATCCGGAAGACCCTTCGTTATAGAGATTAAGAAGCCTAGGAAGCGAAGACTTGATCTTTCAGAAATTGAACGTGTAATAAATGAGAGGGCTCATGGGAAAATAGAGGTTTCAGGATTAAAATACGTGGATAGAAGGGCCGTGCTGAAGATAAAGGATATGGAATCTGCTCGGAAAATCTACAGAGTTATGGTAGAATTCGGAAGGGACGTGAGCGACGAAGAGCTTGAGAAGCTAGAGAAAGCACTCAGCGGCATCAAGGTTCTGCAGAGAACGCCTATGCGCGTTCTACATAGAAGGGCGGATCTGACGCGAGAAAAACACATATATGAGACGAAGATAAAGAGAATCTCCGCGAATAAGGCAGAGTTAATAATAAAGTGTCAAGGAGGCTTGTACGTAAAGGAGCTAGTGACAGGTGACAGCGGTCGAACGAGGCCGAGCGTCTCGCAAATATTAGAGGTTGAATCTCGACCTCTGGAGCTGGATGTGTTAGGCGTGTTAGAGGAGGAAGAGGATGGCGAAGTCTAGAGGATTTAGAAGGAAAACCCGCTCGCTTATGAGAAAGAAGCCCAGAGAGAGGGGAAAACTCAAGCTGAGTAGAATACTCTATGACTATAGGCTTGGAGACAAAGTTGTGATTAAGATAGATCCAAGTTTTCATAAGGGAATGCCTCATCGTAGATATCACGGCAAGATAGGCGTGATCGAGGGCAAGAGAGGAAGAGCGTATGAAGTCGCTGTGACGCAGGGAAAAGCCATTAAGCACATAATAGTCCTGCCTGAGCATCTCCAGATTCACAGAGGCGGATGAACGAAATGGTCAGGAAGCTCTTGAAGGTTAAGCCGATCACGGTTCCTCAAGTGGCAGCTATACTTAAGGCCGTAGGAGAGGAGAATCTAGATCAGTTCCAGCGTAGAACGCTGGATTATGCCAGCAAATTTTCTAAGATCAGTCCCGAAGCGGCTGAGAAACTGTTAGATGAGCTTATGAAGGAAGCTGGCTTAGATGAGGAGGAAGCCGTCCAAATAGTCAATTGCATGCCCAAGAGCATAGAGGAGCTAAGGGTATTTCTAGCCGGCGGACGGAGAATAGTGGAGACCTCAAAGCTAGAGATGATTCTCAACCTTCTAAATAAATATAGGGAAGAAGAACAAAAATAAAAAAAGAAAAAAGAGTTATTAGAAGACTTAGATATATAAGAGAGATTGTTGCTTGGTGAGACTCGATGCGAGAATCAATTCTCTATTTTAAAGCCTTATCTGAGATTTTGATTGGAACAAGCTCAAGATGTATTTGCAGAGAAGATGGATTTCAGCGTATAGGACAGATTTAGAAAACTTGCGGACGATCTTCTTTTTTCGAAAAATGAAGGAAGGGATAGAGATGACTGAACGTAGAGAAAGAGAGGGAAAACATCTATATGAAGAATATGCTTATGTCCTAGACTTTTTACCTTTTGGCAAGCCGGGGATGAGGGGGAAGTATAGGATGGGAGCAGTTGTCCAGCTCATCGGCGAAAGATACTTTACGCTTCTTGAAGCGAATGTGAAGCCCGGAGTGACGCTTAAGCCGCTTGACAAGGTCTATGTTGGAAAGGAGTCTAGAAAGGAGATAGCCTACATACTTGGTAGAATAGGTTACGATGAGTTAACGGCGAATGCAAAGATGGAGCTTGAGAGCGCTATCGAGCTTATTGTTCAGAAGAGAGAGAAGTGGTTCGTGGATTTTTTCAACACCGCTCGCCCCATAACGCCTAGGATGCATATGCTTGAGCTCATACCTGGAATAGGAAAGAAGTACATGTGGAATATTCTGAATGAGCGGGAAAAGAAGCCTTTCGAGAGCTTCGAGGATCTCCAGCAAAGGATCAATATACCGAGCCCGCTGAAGCTCATAACTAAGCGGGTTATAGAGGAGCTTGCTGGTGAAAGCAAGTATAGACTTTTCACCCGTCCCTCAGGATAAAGAAACTTACGCTTAGACTTAAGCGATCTCGGAAAATATGATGCCTTTTCACTTATAGAGGGTATATAGATGAGTCTTCTCAATGAGGTGAAGAGTCTTCTAAGGCATTACAGGATTATTCCGAAGAAGCGCCTAGGGCAGAATTTCCTTGTGGATGATAATATCCTGCAGGAGATGGTCTACTATGCCTCCTTAAATAGTGAAGATGTGGTTCTCGAAGTTGGAGCTGGACTTGGTTTCCTAACTGAAAGGCTTGCCGAAAAAGCTGGCCGGGTTCTAGCCGTAGAGATCGATAGTAGACTAGTTAGGGCGTTGAAGAGGAGGCTAAGACCATACGATAACGTAACGATTATACATGGAGACGTCATGAAAGTTGAAATTCCGCGATTCAATAAGGTCGTGTCAACTCCGCCGTACTCAATATCTTCTCCTCTACATTTCTGGCTTCTGAACAAGTGTTTTGAACAGGCAATCTTATCGTTCCAGGAGGAATTTGCGAGACGACTTACGGCGTCTCCAGGATCTCGTGATTATGGTAGGCTCACCGTAGCAACCTATTACAGGGCTGAGGTTGAGGTTCTAGGAGCCGTTCCTAAAGAATCTTTCTGGCCGCAGCCAAAAGTTGATTCTTTAATAGTCCGTTTAAAGCCTAGAAAGCCTCCTTTTAATGTGACTGACGAAAAGTTATTCTTTGATGTTGTGAATGCAATCTTTACACAGAGAAATAAAAAGCTTAGAAACGCACTTATCCCATTCTTCAGCAGATTCAGACTCTCGAGCAAAGAGGCTGTTAAGATCGCTGAGGCTCTTCCATTTCACGATAGGAGGCCTAGGGAGCTATCTCCAGAGGAGATCGGCTTAGTCGTCAATGGAATAGTCAAAGAATTACGTAACATGTGTCTCATATAGGCGAGGCTAAAAAAGGCTTATTTCAATATAAATCATTTAGCCTTCCTCATTCTAAAAGTGGAAAACGCGAAAGAAGATTTATAATGTCATTTCAGAATTTTTAGATAATTCACAGATTGTTGAAAGGGGTGTCTTCAACGCCGAAGAGGTTTGAAATTGTTGATATGAAAGAGCTCGCGCCGAATATTAAACGTGTAGTAATCCGTGCTCCTCTCATTGCAAACAAGGCTAAGGCAGGTCAGTTTGTGATTCTCAGAGTTGATGAGTATGGAGAACGTTTCCCCCTAACAATATTCGATTGGAATAAGTCTGAAGGTTTGATAACGCTGATATTCCAAGAAGTAGGGGTCTCAACAAGAAAGCTTGGAATGCTAAAGGCTGGAGATTACGTGATGGATATCGTTGGCCCCCTAGGAAACCCCACAGAAATAAAGAATTACGGAACAGTAGCCGTCATTGGAGGAGGCGTTGGGACAGCGCTAACTTATACGTGGGTTAGGGCATTAAAGGCTCATGACAACTATGTTGTCACGATCCTTGGAGCTCGAACCAAAAATCTTCTCCTCCTAGAGGATGAGTTGCGGAGACTTAGCGATGAAGTATATATATCAACTGATGATGGATCTAAAGGATTCAAAGGATTCACATCGGAACTGCTCAAAAAGCTACTCGAAGAAGGAAGAAGATTCGATTTAGTGATGGCTGTGGGGCCTGTTCCGATGATGAGGGCAGTTGCGGAAGTAACGCGGCCTTACGGCATAAAAACTATTGTGAGCTTAAATCCGATAATGGTTGATGGAACAGGCATGTGCGGAGCATGCAGGGTTAAAGTCGGCGGAGAAATAAAATTTGCTTGCGTAGACGGTCCGGAATTTGATGCCCATCAGATTGATTTCAACCAGCTCATGAATAGACTTCGCTTCTACAGAGATGAAGAGATGAAGGCTTTGAAGGCGAAGTTTAATGATTAATGCAAAAATAATTATTAGTGAATGGTTAGTGCCAATGAACGCTACACTGATGCTTCGAGATAAGATTTAAGGATGATTTTACAATTTAATTTTCTTGGTGGTCTGAGATGCCCACAGAGATAAAGGATGTTGATGAGTTCATAGAGATATCTAGGAGAGCTAGATACTGCCTCGTGAAGAGGCTTAAGGACATAGTTAAACTTAAGCTTAGAACACGCAGGATGCTTTACACTCTTAAGGTTAAGCCTTCACAAACGGATGAGATCCTGAGGAAGATACACTGCGAGATACGGGAGATTTAGCTCAGCGTTTCCCTTGCGATTTTCTATTCGGCGACTCCAGAAGAACCCTTATGAAGTTTTCGCTGGTTATCTTCTTAACTTCATTCTTTTCGTATCGTCTATCCCTTCTTTAGTAAGCCTTACATTATCTTTGCAACTCCGCCATATCTCTCAAAGAGTTTCGTCCATCATATCGAAGTCTGAGCCAAACCCGCACGCCGATTTCAGCTATCAACCGCACAGTCTATGTGATCGAGAAGTCTGCTTAATGAAGGCTTCTTTTCTCGTCTATTTGATTTTTTTCTCCCTTTAGATATAGGTCTCCCTATCTGGATGAAAGATTAATGAATATTTCACGAAGCCAAAGGCTCAACTCTTTTTCTCAGCGAATTCTCTAAGTCTGTTATGGAAGCATGTTTCTTCGCCTAGGTGGCATGCCGGACCCTTCGGCTCAACTAGATAAAGCACGGCATCTGCATCGCAATCGACAAGTACATCTCTGACTTTCTGAACATTCCCGGATGTTTCTCCCTTCATCATAACTCGACCGAACGATCTCCTAAAGAAGTGAGCATAGCCTGTCTCAACAGTCTTCTCTAAGGCTTCATGATTCGCGTAAGCGAGCGTTAAGACTTTAAGCGTTTTGTAGTCTTGAACTACTACTGGGATTAGTCCTTTCACCTTCTTATAATCCAGATCATCTATACTCACAAGCTTTTTAATCCTCAAATCCTAACAGGCACGCCCCTTTCAGCTAAGAATTTCTTCACTTCCCGGATTGAGTATTCGCCGAAATGAAATATCGACGCGGCTAAGGCTGCATCTGCCTTTCCAATCGAGAAGACTTCCAAGAAGTGTTCGGGTCTGCCGGCCCCTCCGCTTGCTATAACCGGAATGTTAACACGTTCAGCTATACTCCTTGTTAATTCAAGGTCATATCCGTCCTTCGTTCCATCCTTATCCATTGATGTGACGAGTAGCTCGCCGGCTCCGAGCTCCGCGGCCTTAGCGGCCCATTGGATAGCATCCATACCCGTAGGCTTACCCCCAGATCCGCCGTATATGTGAACCTCAAACCAGCATGGACCCTCGGCTGTCTCAATTACGGTCTTGTCTTCTCTTCTCTCGTATCGTCTCTTCGCGTCAATCGCAACCACGACGCATTGGCTACCGAAGATATCAGCTAGCTCGCTTATTAAGTTGGGTTTTTCAACAGCGGCCGTGTTAATTGAGACCTTATCAGCGCCGTTACAGAGAACGAGGCGGGCGTCTTCGACGCTTCTGATCCCCCCGCCAACCGTGAATGGAATATCAATCTCAGAGGCAACTGCCCGCACTACTTCCTTCAGAATCTTCCTCTTCTCCGGAGATGCTGTTATATCTAGGAATACGAGTTCGTCGGCTCCTTCCTCGCTATATCGTTTTCCAAGAGCAACGGGGTCTCCAGCCTCTCTTCTATCTAAGAATCTAACTCCCTTCACGACTCTTCCATGATCGACATCTAGACACGGAATTATTCGCTTAGCTAAGACCATGCTTCTCAACCACACTAACTATTCATAACTGCTCTTAAAGCTTCACTTAGACTGAACCTTCCTTCATATAAGGCTTTCCCAACGACCGCTCCCCATACTCTAAGACGCTTTAATTCTAGAAGATCTTCGATGCTTCTGATTCCTCCAGCAGCTATGATCTTGTAATCTCTACGGCATAGGCTTGATAGGACTTTTATGTCGGGTCCGAGAAGCGTACCATCCCTATCTACGGCAGTCACCAAAAAGATCCTAGCGCCCTTCTTTCTGAAGTTCTCAGCCGCCGCCTCTACAGATACCCCAGCTGAGGTTTTCCATCCCCTAACCATAACTGTTCCGCCCTTATGATCAAGAGCAACGACTACGCGCTCCTCACCAAACTCATTTACAAGCGTTTCTACGGCTGAAGGATTTGAGAAAGCCAATGATCCCAGAATTACGCGTCTAACCCCTAAGGAGAGGATCCGCCTAGCGAGGTTCAAGTTTCTAATTCCGCCTCCAACCTGAAGCGGGACATTAACAGATTTCAGAATTAACTTGATGATTTCCAAGTTTTCTCCGGCTCCTAGAGCCGCGTCTAAATCGATGACGTGAATGAGCCGTGCGCCTTCAGCTTCCCACCTCATAGCTAGGTGAATGGGGTCTCCGAGGCACTCATAGGAGGTCATCTGTCTAGGGTCTCCCCTTAAGAGGCGGACAACCTTTCCCTTCATGATATCAACTGCTGGTATAACCTCCATATAGCCTCCTTCCTATAATCCTTTTATGATCTCAGCGAAGTTCATGAGTACTCTCCGCCCGGGCTTACCAGACTTTTCTGGGTGAAACTGCGTTCCGTAAGGATTTCTCTTCGCGATAACCGATGGAAATCGAATTCCATGTTTCGTCTCCGCAGCGACATGTTATGCTGAAGAGGTTTCCGACGCCATAATCTATAACTACTATCTTAGCGATTCCTAAATTACCCCCTTTGAGCTCGGAATCCCCTTTCTTCTAGGATCTATGGAGACTGCTTGTCTAAGCGAGAGAGCTAAAGCCTTAAAGGCGGCTTCAGCCTTGTGATGGTCATTCGATCCGTATTGAACCCACACATGAACGTTTGCACGTAATGATATAGCCAAGCTTTCTATAAAGTGAATAATATTCTCGCATGGCATATCCTCAATCATCTTCCCTTCTAGTTTCAAGTCGACCTTGACGTAAGGCCTCCTAGAGAGATCCACAGCAGCGAAGGCTAAAGAGCAGTCCATAGGAACAATCGCGTATCCAAACCTACTTATACCTTCTCCGTCTCCTAGAGCTTTCAGAATAGCCTCTCCTAGACAGATGGCTGTATCCTCCATTATGTGGTGGACAAGATCTCCCTTCGCATGGATTGTTATGTCGATTAGGCTGTGGGTTGCTAGTGATCTCAGCATATGATTTAGAAACTCGACCTCGGTATTAACGTTGGCTATTCCCGCGCCGTCAAGGTTAACGCTGACATCGATCTCCGTTTCTTTAGTCTTTCTGAAGGACCTGCCTATCCTCAATTCTCCTTCCTCCCGAGCATTTCTAGTATTGATGGGAGCTCGTTAACTGTTGGGAGTATGATGTCGCATCTATATTTTAGAAAGATACGACGCACCTCTTCTTCAAAGATCGTGTAACGATATACGCCTGCAAAGATAACTTTTCCCGTTTCATCCCTCGCTCTAGACGCCATGATAGCATCCTCCATCGAATCGCCTATATATATTATGCTCCTAACTTTTCCAAAGCCTTCGGCGGCTTTTAGTAGGGAGTATGGATGCGGCTTCTTCAAAGGCTTCTTTAACAAACGTTCAGCCGCTTCAACATCCTCGGCGAAGACTAAGCTTTTAGGATTAAACTTCTTAATCAGTTCTCCGAGAATATATTCCGCAGATCTACGTCTACTACCGGATGCGATGCCGAGATTTTTCCTTCCAAGTATCGAGATTAGGGAGTCTAAGTGCTTCGGCTTAACGATCAATCTTTCATTCTCAATCAATCCGGGTCCCATATTGATTCTTGGGTTGATTCCATAAGTCTCCTTGAAGAGGCGGGCGCCGCAGAATAATTCTTCAAAGACCGTCGCAATCACACTTCTGCCAATTTCCTTCGAGTTGAGAAATCTCTTAAGCAACATGTGGAAGTGTTGGAAATCGGCATCTTGCTCGTGGATCTTCAGAAGGTTTTCGTCAACAGATCTCCTACCAGTAGAGTCTAGTATTTTTATGAAATCTTTCAGGTCCTTAACCAATTCTGAGAAGAATCTCGCATCCAGCGTGTTCGCTCCAATCTTCTTCCAACAATTCTCAATGAATCTAAGGCGGCTGATAGGAGAATTTTTAAACCCAGCCTCTTCTATAAATGTGGTTAAGCGTTTACGGATCTCTGAAGGCATTTTGCTCAGCGTGAACATGACGATTCCATAGACCGTGTCCCAGTCATCATTGAAGCCTCCGGTTGCCCTGAACATGTGGATTATCTCATTCGAGAATAAATCTTCGGAAAACGGAAAGCCAGTCATCTTCTCAAGTATATAGGTTGCGGATTTAGAGATTGCCTTGTTATATGATTCCCTAATATCGATTAGGACTCCATCGCAGTCAAATATTATTCCGTCAACTTCCTTTATCTGGCTGATTCTATCCCTTCGGATATATGCTTCTCCGTTCTCGAAGTTTAGCTTCAAATATCCTTCAAGCGTCATTTTAATCGAGGGTCTCCCTCAAGGCTGATAAGAATTTATTCATCATCGGTGCTGGGGCGACTGTAACTCTTAAACAATTCTCATATTCCAAAACTCTGCCGATGTTTCTGATGATTACTCCCTTCTCCAACAATCTCCTATATACGGATTCGGAGGATCTATTAACTTGGAATAAAACGAAGTTAGTCTCTGAATTAAATGCTCTAACTCCATTTATACTATTCAATTCGCGTATAAGCCTCTCACGCTCTCTTTTAACTTCACATATGGCTGAACTTATAACTTCGGAATGTTTCAGAATCTTGAGCGCCGCTTTAACTGCTATTAAAGAGACACTGTACGGCATCAGAAACTTCTCATCAATTGTCTTAGCGAGTTCAGCGTTGGCAATGGCACATCCGATTCTTAACCCGGCTAAGCCGAAGACCTTTGAGAACGTTCTAAAAATTATCAAATTATCAAATTCTTCGGTGAGATCTACAAGTGAGCCTCCAGAGAAGTCAATATATGCTTCGTCAATAGCAACTAAGCCGCTGAATTCCTCCATCAACCGTATTATCTCTCCTCGTTCAAGTCTGTTAGCCGTTGGATTATTTGGTGAACATAAGAAAATGACTTTAGTCTTGGGAGATGAAGTGTTCAACATTGTCTCGGCATCCAATGAGAAGTCTTTCTTTAATGAGACAGGCTTGTAAATTGCTCCTTGAATCTCTACACATCTCCTATATATTGAGAATGTAGGCGATATTGCTAATGCCTCATCTCCTCGCCTGAGGAAAATCCTGCAGACAAGATCTATTAGATGGTCGCTTCCAGTGCCTATAACGATCTGGTCTGAGTTTACTCCGATGTACTCGCCGTATGCTCTCTTTAGGTCTTTAATCTCATCTCTCGGGTATATTCTAGGATCAGCTTCCTCAATGGCTTCTCTGAGCATATGCCTGAGGAACTCTAGGGGAATGAAGAAGTTCTCGTTTGAGTTTAGTTTTAATATCTCCGATGTTTTCTTGTTAAGCCTTTGAGCCAACCTCTCAATGGTCTCTCCAACATCGTAGGAGCTTAGCCTTTGAGCCTCGTTTAGAACATTTCGAATTATCTTTTTTTCACGCTTCATCTGCGAATCTCTCCTCAACGGCAAGTATGTGATTTATCAAGCCTTCGCTCTCCGCTAGCGCCTTCACCCTTCTCCAATCCTCCACAAGCCTACTCTTCGAAGCCTCGACTATACAGAAGTGTTTTACAAAGTCTAGGACTGAAAGGCCTGAGTAGACATGGCTGAAGCCGCCTGTTGGTAAGACATGAATGGTTCCTAGACAGTAGTCACTCGCGGCTACCGGCGTGTTTTCCTTAACAAGCACAAGACCCGCGGAGGTTACTCTCTCCGCTGTTTCCCACGCATCCTCCGTCATGATCTCAATATGCTCCGGAGCAAATTCATTAGCTATCTTAATCGCTTCCTCTAAGTTTCCACAAATGAGGACTAAACCGTTCTTTGAAAGGTTCTCGCATACCATCTCCTTATTAGGCGCGGATTCGGAGATCTCCTCGAGAACATTGATGACTCTCTCAGCAAGTCTTCTTGACGTCGTCACTAGAATTGAGGATGCGTCGACGTGCTCGGCTTGTGAGATCATATCCAGAGCTATGAGCCTAGGATCAGCTGAATCGTCGGCGATCACGAATATCTCGCTTGGACCAGCTGGAAAGTCTATGGGGCGATCCTTAGAGATGAGGATCTTAGCAGTTTGAACATATTTGTTTCCAGGTCCAACTATCTTCTCAACTGGACGGACTGACTGAGTTCCATAGGCCAGAGCGGCTATTGCTTGGACACCGCCTATTCTGTAGATCTCATCGACTCCACAGATATCCGCCGCTACAAGTATTGAATGATTAATCTCTCCTCTGCATCTAGGCGGTGAGGCGACGACTATCTCTTTAACTCCTGCAACCTTTGCAGGTGTGACGGTCATGACGAGCGTGCTTGGATAAGGCGCCGCGCCTCCTGGAACGTAGCATCCGACTCTTCGAATCGGAGAAATACAACTACGTATTCGTAGGCCTTTTTCTTCGTATGTGAATCTAAGATGATTGAGGATTTCTTTCTGAAATGCTTCAACGCGAGACTTGGAGTACTCGATTGCAGAGATGAGTCTGTCACTCACCTTCTCATACGCCTTCTCAATATCATCTTGGTTTACGCGCAGCCTACCGGAAGAGAGCTTAACCCCATCGAATTTTTCCTCAAGCTCTATTAGGGCTGAGTCTCCCCGTAGCTTGACGTCGCGAATTATTCTCTCAACGCTCTTTACGAGTTTCTCATCTAATCCTCCTGTGCATGGCCACCTTTTATTCAGGATCTCTAGGGGAAGGGAGGAGCCCTCAACAATCTTTATCTTTACTTTTCTGCTCAATCCCCTCTTCTCCAACGTTCATCTCATCTAATAGTAGAACTTGGCGGGGTTCATAGACTACTAGTCCCTGAGCGAGACTTCTCAAGCGTGGAAGTATCTCAAGGAAACTGTATCTGTCAATCACCGTGTTCACCGAATACCAACCTTTCTCCGAGAGCGGAGAGATTGTTGGCTTTCGCAGAGCCGGCAGACTCTCTAGGAGGCATTTAAGATTCTTCTCATGTACATTCACGAATATATGCAGCTTCTTTCTTCCGTCCACGACACCCTTCAGAAGTGTTAGAATATCGTATATCTTCTCTCTCTTCTCAGGGTCCCTCAAAGCATTCCTGTTAGCTATCAGGATCGCGGTCGACTCCATAACTGTCTCTATAGGTTTGAGGTCATTCTGCTCAAGGGTGACTCCGGTCTCCGTAACATCGACGATTGCATCAGCATTGTCTGGAGGCTTAGCCTCCGTGGCTCCGAACGATAAGAATAGAAGGACATTCTCGTTCTCTCCCTTCCTCCACCAGGGAGTTATCATTACGGGATTTTCATCGCCGTAGAGTCTCTGATATGTTGGATTCTTCTTGAGGTAGTCGGCTGAAACGTTCAAGTACTCCGTTGAGATCCTCAACGTTCTCCTCTGGCTAGCAAACTTTTCAAGCAGGTCTGAAAGCGAGTTTATCTCCTTCCAAGGCTTCGGAACAGCCAAGACAAGTTTCACATGCGAATATTCAAGGTTTAGTAGCACTTCCACATCTGCGCGGGTCTCATGTAGCCAGTCAAGTCCGGTGATTCCTACGTCCTGCAAGCCTTCGCTGACGAACATCGGAATCTCCTGCGGCCTTAAAACTCTAAGCTCTATTCTGGGGTCATTTATCGCTGGTCTATAAGAGGCTTCTCTACGGTATATCACGTATCCTGCCTGCTCAAGCATCCTGAACGTTGGCTCTGCAAGATGTCCCTTAGGAATGGCCAATTTAATTTTTCTCATAACCAACCACCGCGAATATTCCCGATTGAAGATTGAGGAAGTAAAAGTATAAGAAGCAGTCTAGAAAAATCAACTTAACGCTCAGGTTTAGAATGAGGAGACGTAGATATTTAATGAAGGCAGACGCCTCGAGTGAACTTGATCCCTCACTATACTCCCTCGCAAATACGCATGAGCGTGAGGCATATAAATCTTTTCCTTAAATCCTCATATGCTGGTTCGTTTCATGTATTTTGACAGCGCAGCCTTAACATCTAGTCCTTCATGAACTATGCCACAGAGCACGCGAACCATGCTTGTTGGGTCTTTGTGCTGAAATACGTTTCTTCCCGCGGCTACTCCGGCTCCTCCAGCACGTATAGATTCATAAACCATCTGACAGAATTCTTCTTCAGTCTCTGTCTTTGGACCGCCAGCCATCACAACGGGGACTGGACAGCCTTTAACTACCTCCCTGAAAGTTTCCTCGCTTCCCGTGAAGTTCGTCTTAACTATGTCTGCTCCGAGCTCTGCGCCTACTCGAGCTGCATGCTTAACAACCTCAACATCGTATGGGTTCTTAATCTTCTCTCCTCTCGGATAAACCATTGCTAGTAGAGGCATACCCCACTCTTCACATTCCCTCGCAACCGTTCCGAGTATCCTCAGTTGCGCCGGCTCAGTCTTAGATCCAACATTTATATGGACTGAGACAGCGTCCGCACCCATCTTTATCGCCTCGATGACTTCAGCCACCAGAACCTTATCGTTCGGATCCGGCCCTAAAGCTGTGCTTCCAGAGAGATGCATTATAAGTCCTATATCTCTACCATAGCCGCGGTATCCAGCTCTGATTATTCCTTTATGTAGAAGTACAGCATTAGCTCCTCCCTCAGCAACTTGATTCACTATACTTTTCATATCTTGAAGACCCCGAATCGGCCCCATAGTTAATCCATGATCCATAGGTACGATGACCGTCTTTCTTGTATTCCTATTCATTATCCTGTCTATTCGAATCTTCTTTCCAATCTCAGTCAAAGCCAATACCCTCTTCTTCGGAGTCTAATGGCCTAATAAAATAGGAACACCTCGTAATAAAAGATTTAGTGTCGGGGCTTAATGAAAGCCAGATGGCCCCATCTTTCGCAAGACTTATATACGACGTACATAAGAATCCGAGTCTCGGAGAGCGTCTCTGTTGGAAATGAAAGCCGCACTACATAGCGCTTTAACAATTCAAAGTATCTTCACTTATTTTAGCAGCTACTATACAACATTTTAAAGGAAGAGCTGAATTCTTTTATCAGCTCTTCCTTCCCGGAGGGATTTTGGTTTTATGAATGATGTCAGGAA
Source organism: Candidatus Bathyarchaeota archaeon (assembly GCA_021158305.1). Taxonomy (GTDB): domain Archaea; phylum Thermoproteota; class Bathyarchaeia; order Bathyarchaeales; family DTEX01; genus B63. The sequence continues at coordinate 426 of JAGGUU010000105.1, read as the reverse complement.
CGGAAATGATGTTCATCGTCTTGTCGTTAAATTCGGCGGGTCAAGCCTAGCCGATGGACATAGCATAGCTAGGGCTGTCAACTCTGTGGTGAAGAAAGCGAGAGAAGGAGTTCAAATAGCCGTTGTAGTCTCAGCAATGGGAAAGACTACGGATTTCCTAATTAAAACAACCATTGATGCGTGTAGAAGCAAGGTCTCAGCGGAGATGCTTGACGATGTAATTGCGATGGGGGAGCGAACTAGTGCTCGAATATTCTCTGCGGGGCTGAAGGCTCGGGGGCAAAGAAGTGTTTATCTGGATCCATCGATGCGGGAATGGCCTATAATAACGGATGAAAGATTCAACAATGCGAATCCAATTCTGCCTATCTGCGAGAGGAAGATCAGGGAGACCGTGGAGCCTCTCCTTGAAGATGGAATAGTCGT
>JAGGUU010000104.1 GCA_021158305.1 Candidatus Bathyarchaeota archaeon | reverse complement strand
TATTGCACCGAGGAGAAATTATCTAAAATAGAAGATAGGAATAAAAACTGCTTGAAGAGAAGAGGGGATTGAAGCGCAGGTATGTGGTTAACATGGTAAATATGATTCGAGTAAAATCCGTTCTGAAAGAACATAAAAAGTGGGACGACTGATTCTTAGACGATTACTCTATAAAACCCTTCTGAGGATGATGTTTCGGAGGCAACGCGGCGGCGTCAAAAACTCCTATATGTAGCAAAGCGGAAAATTCAGGCTAGCAGATTTCCACTTAAATAGGAGGGAATAACCATTGGAGGAGCAATTAAAACTCTCCTCTTAATGGCTACGCTTCTAATATTGCCATGTTCTGTGAAGGGTTTATCTGAAGGAGATGAACGCCTCTTCCCTGAAATTCCGGTTGTAGACTTAGTTGTTATTACTCCTGTGTGACCTACTTCGGCGGCTGGGCCGGAATCGTTCTGTTTTGATAACACGCAGCCGAGTGAAGTTGCCTGTGACCAAGAACCGAGGTTCAAAACCTTTGAATTGATTTTTGAAAAGAAGCCCGTTTCAAGACTCGTTTCTTGATGTCCGATCTCATTATCGGGTGTACCCTCATCCATGCTTCGATATCTTTGGGCCGTTGCGATCTTCTCGCGCTGATCGCAAACAAAATTTTTAACTATGACGCTTTTGTATTCCCGGCTTCGGCATCTCGACTCTCCTTTCCAGTAAATTATCAGATCCACATATGCTTTTGGATCACATTTCTCAGAATCTCTATGGCTTGGATAACGGATACCTTGCTGTAATATATCCTACGCTACTCATGGCCTATCTTGGAATTCTTTAGAGAATTCAGAGGAAAATCATGGATCATAGATCGGTCTGGAGGCGATTTTGTTCTCCGCTATGATCGATCTTGGGATTGTTGTTTTGCTGGTGGAAAATTTAGTATATATACTTGTGTGATTGTGGCTGAATGTTTATTGGGTCTGGTTTTGGTTTTCTGAAAGATTTTTGAGAATGGTATATGAGTCGATGATTGGTTTTGGATGGAGGTGGGTATATAAAGTCATGTCCATTTCTGTGCATTTATGTTTGAGAGTTTGCTGCTTGCGTTTAAAAGTTAGCTAGTATGCAGTGCATGCGGTGTATTGGGAGAAATACGCCTAATTGGGTTTATGTTGCGAAAGAGGGGGACTCTCCCTTTTTTGCATTTCTTTAATAGCGGATCTTCAATTCCTCCGGATGCTCCTGCTACAGCCTATTAAGCGTGATCTTCAAGCGTCTGAGGGTTTCACGGTCTTTGACTAGAAAGCCGTAAACCGCGAATCTGGTCATAAGCCTTTGATGTTCGTCTGGTCCATGCTGATATCTTGAGAAGAACAAGCCTCCATCGCTTCTCTTCTTGAAAAACCTTTTGAGAGCCGCCATAGATCAGAAGATGCATAGAAGTCTCCGCTTGAATTCTTCACGGAAACAAGGTTCTCATAGCCCCAGTTCTCGATCCAGATCTGACGCGGTCAGCCCCGCTCTGAACATTATTAAATCTGTTCTCACTTAAGGAAAGTAGGAAAATATAATGACGAGCTATAAAAAGAAGCCTCAAAAGACTTATGATCTGAGGGGGAAGATTAAAGTAAAAGACCGTTTTCTAAGATGGGGAAGGGAGACTGCTAGAGACGCTTCATTTAGCAGGAAGGATGGCCGGGGAGACAGGTATTGTCGAAGGGGAGAGCTAATTTGCCCTCACTGCAAGGCTCCCCTGCTAACGGAGGAGAGAGCAGATGGAAGGTTCTACTGCATATTCTGCAAAAACGAGATCGCGAATCTAACCGAGGAAACTATGAAGAGAATGGTCGATGACTTTCCAGATGATCTACTTAGAGAATGGATAATAGAAACTAAAAATTCCTAATTTTGCTTTGTGGATTAATTAGTTCACTGTGCCCGTTTCTTCTTTCTTGAGTCTTGGTTAAGTGTTAAATTACGCTGGAAGGATAGCTTAAAGGTTAAGGGCGGATGTGCATGATGAATAGACTCTCGCTGGATGGGAATTGGGAACTTGCTTACTTTCCGGAGGGCAGTATTAAGCCGGAGAATATTGTGAAGTCCGATGGTGAAATTTTAACATGGATAGAGGCGAAGGTTCCGGGGAATTGCCAATTGGACCTTGTAAGGAGAGGTGAGTTGCCCGATCCTTTTGTTGGTTTGAATACGAAGATGTTTCGTGGACAGGAATTTTATGAGTGGTGGTATCGGAAAAAGTTCTTTCTTGGGGAAGAATGGCGGGGTAAACGGTTAGAAATCCTATTTGAGGGCATCGACACCTTCGCAACAGTATGGTTAAATAGAAAACTAGTGGGTGAGGCTAAGAATATGTTTATCCCTCATTCCTTTAACATAACAAAACACGTCAAGTTCAACGAAAAGAATACTCTCTTAGTTCGAATACGATCGGCAGATCTCTCCGTTAGAGGGAAGGACCTAGATGGTACATACGATGTTATGCATAGTTACGAGAGACTTTGGGCTAGAAAGGCAGCGCATTCATTCGGCTGGGATATCTGTCCACGACTTGTCACTACGGGTTTATGGCGATCAGTAAGCATAATCCCACACAAGACACCTGAAATAATGGATTTCTTCTTTAAGGTCATACACGCAGATCAGAAGCATGCGCGCATCGTCATATCGGTTACCTTGGATTTACCAAGAAGCGACCCAGGAGAACTTTATCTCGAGGTTTATGGACATTGCGATGACAGTCAATTTAGTTCACGCAGGAAGGTTTTGACCAGTTTTGTAGAAGTATACGTGGATGTCGTCAATCCCAAGTTGTGGTGGCCTAGGGATCTTGGTTCTCCGAACCTTTATGATGTGACTCTCAAACTTGTTAAAGAGGGGGAAATCCTAGATGAGAAACATGCACATTTAGGGATACGTACGGTTAGGTTGCTCCAAGAAAGACAGCCGGATGGAGGGGTTTCCTTTATCTTTGTCATAAACGGAGAGAAGGTTTTCGCTAAGGGGTCGAATTGGGTTCCTGCCGATGCTTTTCACGGTCGAGATATAAAACGTATCCCAAAAATTCTTGAACTCTTCTCAGATTTGAACTGTAATATGATCCGTGTCTGGGGAGGCGGAGTCTACGAGTCTGACGAGTTCTACAATTTCTGCGATAGAGAAGGAATTATGGTTTGGCAGGATTTCATGTATGCTTGTGCGATTTATCCTCAGGTTGATGAGTTTCTTGATATTGCTAGACAGGAGGCTGAGGTAATTGTTAGACGCCTCCGGAATCACCCATGCATTGTGCTCTGGTGCGGCGATAACGAGGTCGACCAGTTATATGCGGCTTTAGGATTTAATCCATCAAGGAATAAAATCAGCCGTGTAGTTTTAAGGGATGTCTGTAACAGGCTTGATCCAACCCGTCCTTACTGGCCAAGTTCACCTCATACACCTTCGAAGCCGACGGAGCCAAATTATCCGAAGGAGGGAGACAGCCACATTTGGCATCACGGAACATACTTTAAGGCTTCAGAGTATTCAGAGGACAAGTCGAGGTTTATAAGCGAAATTGGGCATCTTGCTGCTCCTCACGTGGATTCGATTAAGCAGTTCATCTCTGAAGGAAAAGTTTGGCCCAAGGACAAAGATGAATGGAACCATCATTTCGGCACGCATGTTGACCTCCAATTTCTCCCTCAACGCTTGCAAAGGATGGAGGATTCTATTCGGAAATATTTTGGGAAAGTTCCTGATAGGCTGGAGGACTACGTTTTGGCTTCTCAGATCGTTCAGGCTGAGGCTCTCAAGTTCTGGATTGAAAGAGCTCGTCAGAGAAAGTTTGAGTGCGGCGGAATTTTATGGTGGAATGTTATGGATTGTTGGCCTCAATTCTCTGACGCTGTTGTTGACTATTACTTCCGTAAAAAACTTGCATACGACTACATTAAACGTGTTCAACGCCCGCTTCTTATATCTCTCAGTGAACAAGTTGCGGATGAACTACCCATTATTGTGATAAATGATACCTTGAATAATGTTACGGTTGAATTTGAAGTGGAAGCCTACTCCTTAAAGGGAAAAATGCCATATAAAAAACGAGGACGCGCAGAAATTCCGAAGAACGAAAAGAAATGCGTAGGCTCCGTAAAGATTGCGGAGCTAGACTCGAATGCGAATCCACCATACCTATTCATTTTAAGACTAAGCTTTGACGACAAAGAATTTGAGAACCACTACTTGTATGGGTGCATACCTTTCCGGCTTGAGGACTATAAGATATTTTTGGATAGAATTCAGAAATTGAAGTAACGATCATAAAGCTTAAGGCTGGTCTAGCGTGGCTAATAGCCCCGGAGAAACATATAGAATTCTAAACTTAATTATGTCAAGGGAAAGCCGAGTGCAGTTAACTATTCTGTTTCTTTTCTCCTTTGGATCATTATACAAGCTTCATGAATAACTTTGATGCCGTTTTCATTGCAGTAGTTGATTGCCCACTCTGACTCGGAGCCCGGCTGCATCCAAACCTTCTTTATGCGCATTTTAGGCTTGAAGTCTCTGTATAATAACCTTCATGAACTTGAGATGTTGATGGGTATATAAAGTCATGTCCATTTCTGTTCAGAGATTATTCGCTTTAATCCATATGTTATCTCTGCTGATTTAGCCAGCTTTATGGAGATGGGATAACACTCCAGTGATGGAAAAGGACACCAGTACTTCTCTTCGTCGATTCCGAG
>JAGGUU010000182.1 GCA_021158305.1 Candidatus Bathyarchaeota archaeon | reverse complement strand
CTTCATAATCTTGGAGAGGCCATACAGAACTGGAAATGTAATCAACGTGTTAAAGACGCATTATATTCACGATATTCAGCGCTCGTTAATTCTGGATTCTTCACCGATAATATGGCTGAGGCGACAGATTTTGAAAAGTTGCTCCGTAGAACCGAAAGGAACGGCGGGGGAATAATAGTAATAGATCTAAGCGACACTTCACCCTCAGATCGTCAAATGGTTGTGGAATACGTTCTCGCAAAGATTCAAGAGATACTTTCTCAGTGGAAGATAAGAGCGGTTTTCCTATTCGCCGAGGAAGCTCATCTCTACTTAAAGGAGACCTACTGGGACGATATAGTCACAAGAATGCGGCATTTTGGACTCTTCACAACTTTCATAACGAACCAACCGAACACAATACATGAGAATATTTATCGCCAAGCTGACAATATCTTTCTTTTAAACTTCGTTAATGAGCATGATCTTCAAATAATCTCTAGAGCGGCAAGGGCAGACGCCGAGACTATAACCTCGATTGTACGTGACCTGCCTCCTCATCACTGTCTCTTACTGGGGAAGGTGGTGAAAGATTTCCCGATAATAGTGAAGATTAAATCCTTAGATGTAAAGACGATGGGTCAGACGAGATTCTTCTTTACAGAAAAAGAGAGGCTTGTACCTGACAAGATCACTATTCATGAGGGGAAAGACTCGAATCTTTAGAATATTTTATGTTTTCCTAATATACCGAGACTTTCTCAACTCCCTTAACTTTCAGGAGCTTTGGAATAATCTCTCCCGGGATCTTCTTCTCGGCTATTAATACAAGCTTCGGCTCCGGAGTTAGTTCAGGATCATCAACGATTGCTTGTCTTATGCTGATCTCCTTTTCAGCCAACAGAGAGGCTGAACCTGCTAGAATTCCAGGCATCCGCGCATCAACGGGAGTTATCTCAATAACTCCAAAATTTAGGTATTTAGCGACTTCCCTAAGTGAAGCTCCTGCAGGCTTCAAGTTTCTGAAAATCTCTTTTAGATCTGGATTTCGATCAATCATTCTTATTGTACGTATTACTGTTCTTCTATCGACTCCTGCAACACGGCTTATTTCAGTTATTGGGATTACGATCTTATCGCAGTAGATCTTCCCGTTTTTTATACTGAATCCATACTGGATAAGTATTCTCGCGACGTTAAGTCTCTCGGGGTAACCTTTCAAGCATTCCGCTACTTTCTTCCACATCTTTAGACGCCTAAAAATCCAACTTATCTGCTTATTATTTCTCTCTTTTTAGATTTTAATTTATCTCGATGCTACCTAAAGATTCTAGCTGAATAACACTCGCTTAAGGGTTTCCAGACTTATAGTTGCTATTCTTTGCGGGCCCGGAGAGAAATCAAAGACCTCAACAGATATGAAACCTTTGTAGCCTATTTCCTTTAAAGCATTCATTATCTGCTTAAAATCCACATTTCCAAATCCAGGTCCCAACATATTATCGTCATTAGCATGAAAATGAACAAGGTAGTCTTTACTTATCCTTATGATATCGGGCAAGGGTCTTCTCTCATCGAGCATGCTATACACGTCTAAGTTAAGCCTAAAGTTTGTATGGGCGATCTTTTCTATTAACCGTATAGCCTCTTCTGCGGTGTTTATAAAATTTGTTAATGATCTAGCTAAAGGTTCAAAAGCTATTATAACATCATAATCCTCAGCGAACTCGCTACATGCTGAAAATATTTCTTCGGCATACCTCCAAGCCTTTTCCCGAGATATTCCTTTCAGAACATTTCTTTGGTTGGGAGATCCAAAAACCATGATTCTTCCGCCAATTTCGCTTGTGAATTTCACAAGATCACAAAGATAGCGTTCTGTACGTTTTCTCACGTTTTCACTGGGATGAGTAATATGAAGTCCTTTAGGACCTCTGAGAAGCCAGTGAGTTCCAACGATCTCCAGGCCGTATGAAGAAGCTATACTTTTTATCTCTTCACATTTCTTTTTACTTATATTCCTAATATCATTCGATATCGTGAATGGAGCTATCTCCACACCCTCATAGCCTATCTTAGAGACAAATCTAAAAGCTTCCTCCATCTCCCATCCCCTAAAAATCTCATTGCATATGGAGATCTTCACGCAGATTCCCCCAGCTACACCGTCTTGAAATAGTTTATATTAATCCATAATAATACTACGGTTTGGAGAGGATCTATGAGCGTTCCACTAGAAAGAATAGATGAATATACTTGGCGTATTCCTAAAAAGTTTAAGCGTGGAATGCGTGTTCCTGGAATGGTCTTCGCTGATGAAGAATTGCTTTCAAAGATGAAGACCGACCGAACATTGATTCAATGCGCGAATGTAGCGCATCTTCCCGGAATTTATAAGTATGCGATAACCCTGCCAGATGGACACGAGGGATACGGCTTTCCAATAGGCGGAGTGGCGGCCACCGACTATGAAGAGGGCGTGATTAGTCCTGGAGGGGTAGGTTACGACATAAACTGTGGCGTTAGGCTCTTAACAACAAATCTTTCAGAAGAGGATATTCGTCCTCATCTAGTGAAGCTGGCTGAGATAATCTTTAGAAACGTTCCATGCGGGCTGGGAAGCCGCAGAAAGACAAGCGTTTCAATGAGCGAGCTAGACCGCATAGTCACGGAGGGTGTTCCAAGAATAGTTGATCAAGGATTCGGCTGGCCTGAAGACGTAAAGCATTGCGAAGAGAATGGATGCATGGAGTATGCTAATCCGGATAAGGTCTCCTCAACAGCTAAGAAGCGCGGATTATCCCAGATCGGGACGCTTGGTTCAGGGAATCATTTTCTAGAGGTTCAAAAGGTTGACAAGATATATATTCCGGAAGTAGCCAAAGCTTTCGGGATAACGCATGAAGGACAAGTAACTGCTATGGTTCACTGTGGATCACGCGGATTTGGACATCAAATATGCTCCGATTATCTCCGCGTTGTAGAAAGAGCCACCCATAAATATGGCATATCTCTACCAGACAGGGAACTTGCATGTGCTCCGGGAAAGAGCAGAGAAGCTCAAGACTATTTTGAGGCGATGTGCTGCGCCGTAAACTATGCCTTCGTCAATAGGCAGATGATCACGCATTGGCTTCGTCAAAGCTTTGAAGAAGCCTTGGGAGTTTCGGCAGATAAGATAGGATTAAAGCTGGTCTATGATGTAGCGCATAACATTGCGAAGATTGAAGAACATGACGTAGAGAATAGAAGAGTTAAGGTTTGGGTTCATAGGAAAGGAGCTACGAGAGCCTTTCCTCCTGGACATGAAGCGGTACCTGCTGATTATCGTGAAATCGGCCAGCCAGTTTTGATTCCAGGATCAATGGGCACGAGTTCCTATGTACTCGTTGGGACCCAGAAAGCTATGGATGTGTCTTTTGGCTCAACTGCTCATGGCGCTGGCAGAATGATGAGCCGAGCTGCTGCTAAGCGAAGGTTCTGGGGAGGAGACGTCAAGAAGAATCTGCAGAAGAGAGGGATCGTTGTTAGGTCAGCTAGCTCCACAGTACTCGCCGAGGAGGCTGATCCCGCATACAAGGATGTTGATAGAGTCGCGGCAGTCAGTGATGCTGTAGGCATTGCTAAGCGTGTTGCAAGGCTAGTTCCGCTTGCAGTTATAAAAGGTTAGCGTCGTTTCTCTCTAGCCTCTGAATAGGGCGTGTGAAGAACTTCCTCAACTTTTTTTGTAATCGTTGGACCCAGTCCACGTATTTCTCTTGCCCATCTATCAAGATTTACCAAAGCATTAAATGGAGTTTCAAAGGATTCTAGAAGATTCACGGCTTTTTCTCTTCCAATGTTTGGAAGACTCGATAAGAAGAAGATCTGGGCCTCAGCCAAGGTTTCAGTTTTCTTAACTGGATGAACTGTGGGGATGCGTTTCTCAACTATTTGCTCCTGCTTAGCTGATGTATATAGAAAATCTATCGTCTCCTTATAGCTAGTTGTGTGAATCATGTTTATTCCATGCTTAGCCAAAGCGAACATAGCTCCCCAGACCGCAGACGGATTTACTCTGCTAAACTTATAGATTATTGGAAAGTAACCTTCGATTAAAATGAATGGTTTCGGATATGCCTCTTTTAGAAGAAAGAGCTGATCGAAGAGATATCTGCGGGTTAAAGTATAAACGAAGTCTTGGACAGTCTTCCTTTCAAATACGCACTCGTCCGATATAATGTAATCTCCTTTTTCGAGATACTGAACTCTAATAATGGCGCCTTTTTCTCTGAGTCCCTTAATTATCTTCGAAGCGCTACTTGCCTCTCTACTATCGACAATGATCACCGGTTGATCTTTATGTTTTTCATCTCTCAAGTAAGGTATTAAGCTCTCCGACCCGGACATTGTGGTCAGTCTCAAATAGAATTTAAACCCTTACAGCTTTAAAAGTTAGTCTCAGGATATTTGGAATCAATAATGATGAATTTAGATATAGTTTAGGCCATAAGTTGGTGTTGGTAACGGCAGAGCATCTGAGAGGTATTCTGGAATGGGCTTGACCTCAAATTCGAGTCTCTGCGGAGACCTAGTTTTTTCCGGCGATCCGAAGAAGAGCAGTGTAAGGGCCCGCGGATCTCGGAAATCTGCTTTCTTTCCGTTCAAGTAAAGCCTTAACTTTCCATATGTTAGGTCAGAGATGAATTGCTGAACCTTCCTCTCGGGTATCTTCTCCTTTAGAAGGAGCCTTACTTTCTTTAAGAAGCTTTCCAAGCTTATTATGGATATGCTTGCGGGAGCTTCGGATTTCGCCTTCTTAAAGCCATATTTCTCCAACAAATACAACATTTCTACGTCTTGATATGGTACGCTGAGTCTTACCGAGTTAATACGTGAATTGTTTAGAAGATCACTCAATAAGTATAAAACGACCTCTCTTGATCCAGCATACTCTACTATGTTAGGTGTTTCCTCGTTGGGAAGTAACCCGGTTGCTATATAAGCCAAGGGCTTGCTTCCAATCTTAGCTATGTAAATCCTAAATTTTATATCATTTCGCAGAAATCCCCGCCCAGCTAGAATTTTGAAGTCTTCAAAGCTACGCCTATATCTTATGGGTTCTTTATGATAGATCTCAACAAGATCACTCAATAAAGTCTCTTCATAACGAACAATATTCACATCGTTCAGTTTTATTTTAAGTCTTCCGGAAGGAATTTCATAAGTGTAAATCTTGCCTGCCTCTACACATCCAACTCTTCTGTATAGGTTTCTAAATCCAGAAATAAGTGTAAAGTCCACACCGTCCTTCATCATTTTTGAGAAAGCGTCTTTCACTAAGGCGGAGGCATAGCCTCTTCTCCTATATTCGGGATGGGTACATACGCTTCCTATCATGCCAACTCTGAACCAGTATCCATGAATGAGGAGGTCTTCTTCTCGTATGCCTACATGAGAAACCAGCTTTCCATCACAAATGATCACCCTAAGATTTTCCAGATTATCTTCTGAGAAGAGCTGAGGAAAAAGATCCCTCATGATCATTGGATGATTAGGCATGAATATAGAGCTTGTCAAATGAATTATCTCCTTTAACTCCTCAGGTTTCGCCGCTCGAGGACCCTCAATCATCCTAACTTCCTTCCTGAAAGTTTTTGGCAAAAAAGTTTGCCCAATATTTCATTTTAAAACACAACCGAAAGATCGTTGCCATGCATTTTCGTTATATTGATTCTCACCATTCTATATTCAGATGTTTCGCTATTTTCTCCTTCAAAATCTCTATGAGACGAGGATCGTTCCTTCTGTATACATCAGGCACTCCCAGAACTACGATCTTATTATCAGCTTCTGGACAGAGGTCTAAGATCGCATCTCTATGATGATCTTCCATTACAAAAATCATATCAGCCCATTCTATTAGATCCTTAGAGATCCTATTTTTCGCATGTATCCATGTTCCAGCAGATTTGACCTCAAAGTTCTCTCTGCCGCTTAGAAGGCTTTCAGCCGTTGGGCTTCTGTCCATGTTTCCTGTGCAGACGAAGAGTACTCTTTTAACCATCGCACATCAGAAAAAAGACTCTCAATAGCTTGCTGAAAAGTCTTTCCATTCGGTTTCCGTATCCAAAGCAATATAATCGTGGAATATTGTCTCTTAAGAAAGTATTCTAGTTATCGTGAAAAATCTCATGTATGTGGATATGGGCGAGATCCAAGCTCTACTATTATGTCTTTCATCTTTCCCGACCTCACCACGGTAATTTTGATCTTATCTCTAGGGCTAGTGTTCCTTTCTAAATAGGTGGATAAGTCATCACCATTCCTAATACGTGTTCCATTTATCATTATAATTATGTCTCCGCCTATCTTGATGCTTCTCCCGTCAACGAACACTGTCTGGCTTCCTCCTCTTAAACCAGCTTTTTCAGCAGGACTATCTGGGAAGACTTCAACTATCAGCCATCCGTAAGTCACATTTACATTCATTATTCTTGCCAGATCAAAATTCATATCCGTCCCTACCACGCCTAGCCAAGGATGAGGATATCTTTTTCCCTCAATTAAGTATGGGAGTTCCCTAAGTATGGTATCGGAAGGAATCGCGAATCCCACGCCTTGAGCATTCTTTATAATGGCGGTTGTGATTCCAACTACCTCGCCGAAGATGTTGAGGAGCGGACCTCCAGAGTTTCCGGGATTTATGGGCGTACTTATTTGTATAACGTCTGCTATAGGATATCCTCCGGTCTGTGACTCGCTTATTGTCCTGCCCAGCTGGCTTACTACTCCTGTGGTGATGGAGCCTGCTAAGCCGAAGGGACTGCCAACAGCTATTACTGGATCGCCAACTTTCAACGTAGATGAACTTACGATTATCGCAGGTTTTAGCTTATGTGGAGGAGCTTCAACCGATAATATTGCCAAGTCACTATATGGATCTTTGCCGATTACTCGAGCTGGGTAGGTGTCGCCGTCTAAAAGCGATACAGTTATGTTTACGGCTCCATCAACGACGTGATTATTTGTTATCACTATAATTCTTCCGGTATGGTTGTAGATGAAGCCGGAGCCTTGGACACTTGAATATTCCTTCCAGAATGGAGAGAACTGTGCAATAATTTTGCCTCGAACGACGACGACGGAGTCTTTAATCTTCTCATAGATTCTTTCATAGGAGAAAATCGCCGATGTATTATAAGCCTTGATTTTTTCTTTGAGAGAAGAGAGCTCGTTGTATATCTGCGATAGTTGACTGCTTAACTCAGTAATCTGTTTATTTCTTTCATTTATAGTTCTCTGCATTTCTTTAATGGTAAATCCTAGTATGGAAATCGATCCCAGATACAAAATTAGTGAGAGAATCAGTAGACTTTTTAGTGTTGGAGCATTATCTTCATGCCGGCTCATGAGATCCCTCCGGTTTTCATTCAACATTTTTTATATTTTCCTGAAGTTATATACGCGTTTTTCTTAAGATCGGAGATCATTAGTATCTTGAATTCTCAAAAAGATTCGTCAAAATGGATTTAGCCTTTTCTTTCAGGTCTACGTGGCTTTACTATGACTATTGGCTTGTGTCGGAGACTCCTTAACATGTCCCATGTTACTCCTGTTAAGCTCACCTTGAATCTTTCGGCCATGTCCCATACTGTTCGTCCGGACCCTGAGCCTCTTGCTTTATGAGCCGCCTCCGCTATGTCAAGAGCTGTTTCAATATCGAGTTTAGATCCAGCAATAGCCAGAGGCGTCGCTCTTCGTTTCAGATTCAGAGATCTTCCGAGAACATAGGCGATCATGCCCAAGAGTTGATGTATCTCTTTGATGGGGACTGGGCGATGAGTGAAATGAAAGTTTCTAAACGAGTACGTCTTATCAGTATCTACAATCATAACCGTGACTTTTCTGCCGAGTTCATTCATTAAATGAATTCTTATTTCTTCAGCGATGCTCTGTGGATCATTAAGTGGTAAGCTGACATAGGTGAATGGAAGATTGCTGCCGTCGATTCCTCCTTCGGAGCCCCAATTGAGAGATTGAAAGAAACCAGCATGTAGAAGGACTACTTGCTTATGTACACTTCCCTCCTTCTTCGGGTATCTTCTCAGTCTCTGAATATTCTCTCTTTTTAGATGGCAGATTTTTCCTAAAAAGAATCCCCAAACTATTCTCATCCAGAAACAAGCTAATATCTTAGCTAGCAATCCTGGCTTGACTTCTTTTTCATCAATTATTAATCCCTTGGCTACCGCTAAAGCCTTCTCTGAAATTACAATGATGTCTCCATCGCTTATTTTATCCCTTAAGACCGACGCTAAAATACTCAAATAATCTGAATCTGGCATCCAGTACTCCGTTTGAACCGCTTTCACATAAAACCTTAATCCCATTCTTCTAGACATTTCTCTTCATGTCTTGAAATTTAAATCATTGACTGTAGCGGCTCTCCTCCCATATGACTAGCATCTCTAGTAGGAACTAAACGGTTTAAAAGCGAAAGGTTTCCTTTATAATTAGAGATTACGTTGAGATTGGTATAATGAATCATCATCTCCTAGACCGGAACATAGCAGAGTCCATCTTAACAATCTGCAAGAAAGAGTTCCCAGAGGAGATACTATCCGCCCTTGCCAGTCCATCTTACACAGCGAAGCGTAGCAGAGTAGATGTGGTATTGATACTTGAATCAGCAACACGTAAACTACTTTATCGACGGATAACAATTAATAACAATATCATATCAATCCTAGCTGTTGACCGCGGAAGCTTTGAGAAAGATGTGAATGATGATTGGCTCGGAGGAGTCTTCATTGAGACTTTGCTCATGCCCTATGAACCACTGCTCAATAAAGATTTTCTGTATATGCATGAAGTAAAAGCGAAGAAAAAACTAATCGTTGAAATAATTGAGAATTTGATCCTCGAATATCCTGAAATGTCGAGGGAGATGCTTATAAAACCGGAATACTTCATGTGGGAAGCCATAGCACGTAAGGCCTCTCTATATCCTCCAGTGATATGCAGACTTTTAGGTTCACTAGAAAGAACTGATCGAAAGATTCAGAAATTAATCATGCCTGGATTCAAGGATGCCTTAAAAGAATTAATGAAGGATGGCATTTTACATCCTTCCAATGGATACGTCAAGATTAGCAAAGAGTATATTGACACATTCAAAAAGAGAAGTCTTCGTTTCCCTAATATTCTAAGAAAAATTCGTAACACTATTCTTAGACACGGGATTGAAGTTTTTCCAAAGATGATGCATTCTTTCCTCGAGGATTACTTCCAATATGCTAGGCAGTCAGTGATCAAGAAAAAGAATCCCTTTTCAGTAATTAAGGATGCAGATGCATTCATCTATATTCCAACATCTTCAGGGCTTATTTCTCTCTCAGACAGGATTATACTGGGAGAATTCGCTGAGAAGATATCCACAGAAAAACAAGACTCTCTAATCGAGGTTAAAAGACTTGGAGGAGTCCTGAATTCTGTATATTTAGTAAGAGCTTCTGATGGAGAAAAGGCAGTTTTGAAGGTCTTCAAGAGCTGGTATGATCTCAAGTGGCTTCCAATAGCGCTATGGACTTTAGGAACAAGGGGATTCGCTGTTTTAGGGAGAAGCAGGCTTGAGAGAGAATATGCTATAAATAGGTTCCTCTCAAGCCACGGCGTAATGGTTCCTAAGATAATACATGTAAGTCCGGCTGAACGACTGATAATTCAGGAATATGTCGAAGGAGAAAGTTTAGCTGAAGTAATCAGGAGAATTTACTCATCCCGTAATGATAGGAAACATCTTTACTCAATCATCTGCAAAGTTGGAGAGGAGATCGCTAAGGTTCATGCCTTAAATATTTCACTTGGAGATTGTAAGCCCGAAAATATCAAGTTGACGCAAAATGGGCGGATATGCTTTCTAGATCTTGAACAAGCGGAGTATGGCGGGGACAAGGCATGGGATATAGCTGAATTTTTATATTATTCTGGGCATTACGCTTATATCTCCTCTATTGAGATTCCGAAGAGAATAGTTGAGAGCTTCGTTAAGGGATACTTGAAGGGAGGAGGAGATATAGAGAATGTGAAGAGAG
>JAGGUU010000012.1 GCA_021158305.1 Candidatus Bathyarchaeota archaeon | reverse complement strand
TTAATTGCAGAAGCCGTAGAAGCTTCTCTACCGCTAGAAATAATCCCCTTTCACTTACTCGAGATCCTAGCTGACTCATTAGTTTATGGCTTTGCTTTATCCAGAATTCTTGGTAAAGCTGGAGAGGTCGCTGGGTCTATTCATGATATGCATGTTACATAAATGAAACGTGTGATTTTAATAATGAACAAACGTACTTCCATATATCAAAATAATTCTCCATAAGGAGGAATGTGGTCATGTTTAACGAACTGTTTGGTCCGTCGATCCGTCTCCTTGTCTTAGACTTGTTTTTAGAAAATCCGGAAAGCCTAATGAATTTGAGGGAGATTGCGAGAAGGGTGAATAAGAATCCTGGAAGCGTATCTCGAGTTATGCCACGCCTTGTTAAGGAGGGTTTTTTGAAGCAGCACAAGGTAGGTAAGGTTATCTACGCCTACAGTCTCAACACAGAGAATGAACTCGTCAAGCTACTCATTGATTTTCGTGAAAAACTACTCCAATTATATAAATCTAAAACAGAAAATAATCCTTAACGTCATGTAGTGTGAAGGCTGATGAACGAACAAGTTTATGAGATAACTCGGGTCGAGAACGAGGCTAGGATAAGAATGTTAGAGGCAGGTATTCGAGTGATAATCATGCGTGCTGGGACTTTTGTTGATTTACAAAAACATATTGAAGCAATACTTGGTGATGATGCTTCAGCGCTATTTTATGGAGCTGGTATACGTGCTGGTAGAGAATCTGCAAAGGTCTTGCTCGAAGAATGGAAGGAACGAGGTGTGGAGTTTCTGAAGAAACTGGGCGAATTCTATCAATCTGCTGGCGTTGGATGGTTCAAAATAGAAGACATAAACATAAATTTCGAAAAGGAAAATGGCCACATCCGAGTTAAACAATCTTTTATCGCTGAAGAATATGGCAAGTCGAATCAGCCAGTCTGCCACTTTCTATGCGGGTTCTTTTCAGGTGTACTTCAGGAAGCTTTTGGGGAAAAACTGACTTGTGAAGAGGTTAAATGTACAGCGAAAGGTGACCAATATTGCGAATTTAAATTCAGGAGATATTAGCAGAATGGTGAAATGAAGATAGCGAAACAAGGAGAAAAGCGATGTCCCTATATGATAGAATCCATTTTAAAATGATTTCTTTCGTCCACGACACTCTTTATGGGCTTTTTGTGAATCCCTACAAGCTTTTGAATGCGGCGGGACTTAAGCCCGGACAGAAGGTATTGGAAGTTGGCTGTGGCCCCGGCTTTTTTACAATTCCAGCGGCAAGAATAGTTGGGGAGAAAGGAAGGGTGTATGCTTTGGACATTAATCCAGTGGCAGTTGAGGCTGTGCGACGTAAAATCAAGGAAAGAGGCTTAAAGAACGTTGAAGTCATACTTGCTGATGCTAGCAAAACGGGTTTGCCTGAGGAAAGCATTGATGTAGCCTTCCTTTTCGGCGTCATTCATGCGTTAAATGATGTGGATGCTGTTATGCAGGAAATGCATCGTGTTCTAAAGGCGAGGGGAGTATTATCAATTCAGAAGTCATGGTGGTCGGAAAAGAAACTTTTGGATACTGTTACCAAGAATGGCTTATTTTCCTTCAAAGAGAAAACTAGTGGAGTATTTAAATTTGAAAAGAGTCAGAAAACATCAGCGTAGCAATTTCCAAAAATATATTCTGATGGTTTTACTGAAAGAGGGTTCGCTGAGTTTAAAAGAGTTGGAAGAAAGAACGTTCGCGTTTGTTTATCATTTTCACGGATTTGGGTACAGCCTGCATGAAGAAGTGGAAAAAAAGGTATATGGTTTTCTCTCTTGGTTTGGATGCCGGCCAGAAGAGGATTATTCCGCAAGGATGAAAAAATGGCGTGAAAAGCATGAACAACAAATCGATGCTGGATTGGAATGTAAAGATCTTATTGAAAGAGGCTTGGTCGGACTGAACGAGGAAAACGATTATGAACTAACTGAGAAAGGGAGGGAAGAAGCTGAAAAAAGCTCCAAGGAGATGGAAAAGGCCATAATTTCTATTAGAGACCGATGGTTAAGCCCGGTAGCAACCGCAAGAAACACGGCTATCGCCGATTTCTTTCTAGCTATAATGAAACTCTTAGCTGGTTTCCTTAGCGCCAGCGTCGGTTTAATTGCAGACGGCGCAGACGCCGCTATAGATACAGTTTCGGCTTCCGTTGTATGGGCTGGAATAAAGTTCAAAAAGGAATTCTTGGGAACCTTGATTATTATTTCAATGATGTTTATAACCGCCATTAGCGTTGGATATGAATCAGCGACCAAGATCGTAGATGCTGTAACCACGACGATATCGCCGATATCATTACCTTACCTAGTTGTTGCAGTTGAAGGGATAGCGCTTGTAGCGGCGGCTATTCTGCATTTTTATCAACGTTATGTAGGAAAAAGCAATGGAAGTTTAACGCTTATTTCGCAGTCAATCGACTCCAAGAACCATATCTATGTAGCAACTGCGGTTATCATGGGAGCTATTTCCTCAATCTTCGGAATATACTTTGTCGATGCATTAATCGGCGCGTTCATCACGGTCAGAATTCTCATAGACGGGGTCGAATTATCGAAATATGCTCTCTCATCCATTAAAGGAGAAGCAACCGATTTATCCAGATACGAAATACCACTCGAAAAGCATTGGCGTCTAAGTAAACTAGAAACTTTCAAAATCTGGATATTATATTCAATCAAAGAAGATAACCTGAGCACAAAAGAGGAGCTAATCAATTCGTTAGAAAGAACCTTCAAACCCAATTATATTCCCATATTGGGCAAGTGTAGATTTAATCTTGGAGAAGAATTCGATTTTGAAAAAGAATTCGAAAATCTCATCAAATCGCTATTAGAGGAAAAATTCATAATTAAAGAGGATGAAAACTATGTTTTAACAGAAGATGGCAAAGACCGCATCGATAGAATATTCAGAAGCATAAGATATCATCAAAGCGAATAGGCATAAGCCATTCTACTCATCCATCTTAGAAGATAACTATTACTATTCATGTTCTTTTCCATCTAAAAATATTCTCATCTAATTTCTCGAAAAGAAGACAAATTTTCTAGATCTTATGGGAGGAGAAAATGGTATTGGTCAGCTGAGGTTGTTTGGTCTGAGGAAAGAAAGACGGCTGATAATGGTTGCTGGACTCATGGAAGTTTGTGTGCGGCGCCCAAGGAAGTATGAGCATTTAGGCATCTCATATTTGGATTATATGAAGTTTTGGTTGAGAGAGTGCAAAATCCCTTTTTCGAGAGATATCTTTCAGAAACTTGTAGAAAGAGGATTACCAGTAGCCGCGTATACTAGAGTCCCAGAGTTCTTAGTGAATAGGCTTCTCGAGGTTAAACGCTTGTTTTAACGTTTGTGCAGCTAACCTGTACTCCTAGAATTAAATAAAGAGACCATCATACTCGTCCAGTTTTTGGTGGCAAAGTGCACATAAGATATGGAAAATTTCTTTTTTATTTTTTGGATAGTTTTTGGGTTGGCGTCAAGTTGGTTATTGAAGACTTGAAGGACCCTTGTTGGAGAGGCTTTCAGCCAAACTCAACGCCCAAAGAATGCTTTTTCAGAGCTCGTCAGACAACACCATAAGAGGGTGATCGTTGAGCATGTATTCAAGCATGGGAAGGAGAGGCTGAACCTAGACAATCTAGGGTGGAGAGGAGCAGCAAAGGTCCACATGCACGTAGCCCTATGCTACTCAGCAATTCTAGCCGCGGCGATAACAGCACATAAGATGGAAAGACCAGAACTAACACACAGCATAAAAGCATTCCAGTAACCAAAAAGAATTTTTCACAGGTTATGCGTGCTTTGTAACTTTTATGGCTCCAGCTGCGAACTCCAATGTCTTGCTTTAGGGCCAAGCTTTATGTAATCCGCGCGTGCTTTACCCTTCAAAAATCACTGTGATAGCACACGCTTTAGATTAGATACGTTTCGACATTAAATTTTTAAAATCAAACAAGTGCTCAAAGTGAGTAATGAAACGACTAACATAAAGGGGTAAGTTGGGCTTATACTGTAAAGGTATCCTCCTATAGCTGGTGCAGGCCACGAAACTAAAGCAGAGCACATAGTTACTAGGGACATAATCTTTGCTCTCAAGAATGAGTCTACTTCATCGATTGTATTAACTAGAAGAGTCCTTAAGATTGAGAAAACGGCTATACCCCTAGCACTATCAAGTAGGGAGGATAGAACTGCTAAGATTAGCGCGCCCTTAGGAGCCATAATGAGAATTGTGACGCCAAGTACTCCGCATATGTAGCTAATTAATAATGCCTTTTTTATATGTTCTTGTCTTAATCTTGGAATGATTAAAGATAAAGCTATAAGGCTTGGAATTGACGAGGCAACGGGTATCACCGATATAATACTTTCATCTAAGGCTAATGCCCTCAAATCACTTAGGTATAAAGGCCTGTAAGTGTTAATCAACGGGTAAACTATGCTTCCTATAATTGTCAAAATGAACAGCAAAAGTAACCGTTTATGTTTGACCATTGTTCTAAAAGTTTCCATATAACCCTTTGGGCCCACTGAAGGGTCTTTTTTAGAAGAAGACAGAGCTCTTCCTATTTTAGATTCCTCGAGATATGCTAAACGAATAGAAAAAGCAGCTGTGATAGTTACCAGGGCTATGAGAAATATATAGCGGCATCCTTGCTCGACTCCATAGAGAGAAATGAGAGCTCCTGCTATGGGAGTGAGAAGACCTCCGAGTATATAGGTTAACTGTATGAAACTGTATATCCCCGCTCTGTAAGGGGGTAGTGTATCCTCAACGAGAAGGGTCTCCCAGACTCCCCATGCAGTTGCGGTTATTCCTTGAAGAAGCATAGCTATAATTATGTGCCAAGGTTCTCTAGCTAAGATCCATGTGATCATAGCTCCAATCCAGCCAGAGTCGAAGAGCAAGAAGACACGTTTTCTGCCGAACTTGTCAGCGAGGTATCCGCCTAATATTGGAAGAAACATCTGAAGAATTAGCGGTAGCGTCATTGAAAAGCCTATGAACACTTCATCCATACCCAAGTTTCTCATAAAGATTGCTTGATAAAAGAAGATCCAAGACATTGGTATTCCCCAGAATAACTCTGTGGCTACAAGGACCTTAGCATTTAATCCCCAAGCTTGAATATTCCCCAAGTTCCGCACAATTCTTGTCCTTAAATCAACCATTAGTCAGTCATCCATCGCCATTTTATCTACGTTTAAACGCCTATACATAATCCATAATCTTTAGATGGAATGGAAAACGTTTTATTTAGGGTTTGCTGAGGATTTTTTGGGTGGCTTAGGCCCGGCGCGCACTTGGTCCTATAGGGTCTCAAAGGAACAAGTTGGGAAGCCGCTAGGAAAAGGTTCAATCTAAATGAGGGCCTCATAGGCGCGCTAAAGCTCTACTTATCTTCATGTAAGAAACGTCGTCTATAGTTCCTAATTGTTTGGATAAAGGCGTCTTCCAAGTTAATTCTATAGTATCCAGCAAGTAAGAACACACTGTATAGTAAATCTGAAAGCTCCGAGGTCAACATTTCTTTCGTCTTCGCCTTCTCAGGAGGCTTATATCCCTCTAATCCTTTAACTACGGAGGCTACTTCACCGGCTTCTTCAAGGATATCAGTGACGATCACAAAGGGATTCCACTCCTTTCCTCTAGCTGTCTTTATCCTCCTGTTAATCTCTTCAAAAGTTTTGAATGCCAATTTTTGTGCCTTAGAAATTGTTAGAGACATTAAAATCACCATTAATTAGATTTAATCTGGACTAATATAATTTTGTTTGATATTGCCCCCTCATCTTCAATCATTCTTTTAGAAAGGATCTTCGGCTTGGTGTTTGGGTTAGGGTGATCTTTATATTCTACTTTCTCATAGGCGCGTTTTCTTCCCTAAATTGATCTTTTGGATGAAAGTATCCAGCATCTCTTCCGTGATGGCTCCATTGCTGAAGGATATTAGATTTCTCAGCGGCGTGTACTTCATCATTTCTGCGAATTCCTGTATGATGTTGCCTTCGGCTCCGGCGAATCGCGGGAGTTTTCTGAGGATCCCCCTGCATGACGGAGCTGAATATTTCTCTCGCACTTGGATCTGACATGACGTTCGTCTATCGTTGAGTTTCTATGGAACCTTTTTCTTATGGGCATGGTAGACTCCACGTAGACCGTGTCTTTCAGCACTATCTCCCTTGAGGATCTTCCGATTAGGATTTCGAAATCTCCGGATTCTACATGCCAATCTTTAATGTCTACGTTGTAATAGGCAAACGCTCTCTTGTCCAGAGTGAAGACGATCTCTTTTTCTTCTACGAGTCTTAGATCCACTTTTTCGAATGCTTTGAGCTCCTTTTCCGGCTTTATAACGCTGCTTTCCACATCTCTGACGTATAGTTGCACAACTTCCTTGCCGGGCATCTTACCTGTTTTTTCACTTTTACGCTTACCCTTAGGACGTCTCGGTCAGTCATTTTCTTTTTGTCTAGCTTTAGATCTGAATATTTAAGAAGGCGTCTTTAGGGCTTCAGACCTAACAGAATGGAGCCTCGGGCGGGTACTTACATTTCGGATCTAAATCCCTTCCATATCTACGGTCTTTTCTGTTTCTGCTGTTAATTCATCTCCGCATAACTCTTTTAGGATTCAGACCTCCAATTTTTCACCACTAGAAGTGGTGATTTTACTTATAAGGAGACAGTGAGTAAGATTCTCTCCATAAAGGGGAATTAGAAAGAAGCTTCATCCACTTTCGTTAATGGTAAGACTGATTTCTGAAGAGGCTCATTTAGAAGAGGAGAAGGTATTTTTGTTTAGTATCCGATTATGTCAATAATTTTTCCGCTGGGGCAGAGTTCATAGCACTCCCTGCACATTGCGCATACATCGGCTTTCTCTGGCACGACGGCGACTTTTCGATCAGCTCCTCTGCCGACGAAGGTTATAGCGTTTTCTTTCTTGATTTCCGCACAGTATCGAACGCATAGGCCGCAGAGGATGCAATATGTGCGTTCACCGGAGAATCTGGATTTTTCAACTCCGTATTCTTTAGCTAAGCTCATTATTGGCCCTGTCGGCGATATTGGAAGAAGCATCTCTATTATCGTTCTTCGAATCTTCTTAACTTTTTCAGAGTTTGTCTTTACCTTTAGTCCTTCCTCCACCGGGTAGCAGCATGATGTCACTATTCGGGTTCTCCCTTTTCTTTCGATCTCTACGCTGCAAATTCTACAGGCGCCGTAGGGTTTTAGTCCTTCATGATAGCAGAGCGTCGGTATTTCTATGCCGGCCTCCTTTGCCGCTTCTAGGATGGTTTTTCCTTCTTCTACCTTAACCTCTTTCCCATCGATCTCTAAACTAACCATCTTCTTCATTTATTTCCCTCCCTTCACTCTCTTCTTTTCCGGATGGGTTTCATACCTTTTGGCGGTGGCGGAATGGGCTCTCCAGAAATCTTTTTTACGGCGCCGAATCTACAGACTTCGTAGCAGGTTCCACATTTTATGCATTTATCCTGATCGATCCAATGTACATGCTCCTTATCTCCATGTATAGCTCCAACTGGGCATTCTCTTAGGCATAACGTGCAAGCCTGGCATAATTCGGGGTCTATGTAATAGTTTATCAACGCCTTACATACTTTAGCCCGGCATTTTTTATCCTTTATGTGCTCATCCCATTCCTCTCTGAAGTACTTTAGTGACGTTAAAACTGGATTTACAGCTGTTCTGCCAAGCGCGCAGAGAGAAGCCTCACTCATAGTTTCGCATATATCCTCGATCAGCTGTATATCTTCCTCTTTGCCTTCTCCCCTGCATATATTATTCAAGATTCTTGAAAGCTCCTTCAGTCCTTCACGGCAGGGAACACATTTTCCACAAGACTCCTCTAGGAGAAAATCTACGAAGTATCTTGCCGCGTCAACCATGCATGTGTCTTCGTCCATGACCACCATCCCGCCTGAACCCATCATTGAACCGACCTTTCTTAGCTCATCAAAGTCTACAGGCGTATCTAGTAACTCTTCTGGAATGAAGCCTCCTGAGGGTCCCCCCGTCTGAACTGCTTTAAACTTTTTCCCTCCCCTGATCCCGCCGCCTATCTTAAAGATGATGTCGCGGAGTGTTATTCCCATCGGCACTTCCACCAGGCCAGTATTATTAACCTTCCCTACAAGTGAAAATATCATTGTGCCGCTGCTTCCCTTAGTTCCTATGCTTCTGAACCATTCCGCTCCGCGCAGGATTATTAGTGGAACGCACGCCCATGTCTTAACGTTATTGAGGCAGCTCGGTTTGTTCCATATTCCCTGAACGGCTGTGTGAATGTACTTCGGTCTAGGCTCGCCTACTTTTCCCTCTATAGCAGTCATTAATGCACTGGATTCTCCCGAAACGAATGCACCGGCACCCCTATGAACCGTAACCTTGAAGCTGAAGTTTGAACCCATGATGTTTTCTCCCAGTAATCCGTACTCCTCCGCTTGCTTTATTGCAAGGGAGATGTTCTCCGCGGCCATTGGATACTCTTCTCTCACGTAAACGAAGCCTTCATGCGCGCCGATAGCGTAAGCGCCGATTATTAACCCTTCAAGAACTGAATGTGGATTGCCCTCCATCAGTGCTCTATCCATGAAGGCGCCAGGGTCGCCTTCATCGCAGTTAACTATTACATACTTGGGTTCTCCCGGAGCGTTTCGTGTAGTCTCCCATTTTATCCCCGTTGGGAAGCCGGCTCCTCCCCGCCCTCGCAGGTTTGAAGCCTTTATTTCCTCGATTATTTCTTCTGGTTTCATTTCGAATAGGGCTTTGGCGAGCGCCTTATATCCACCCACGGCTATATAGTCCTCTATGCTCCTTGGGTCTATTCTTCCATTGTTTGCTAGGAGCAGTCTATGCTGATGCTTGTAGAATGGGATCTCCCCAAGCTTCGGTATCTTTTCGCCTGTGTTAGGGTCGGTGTAGACTAGCCGTTCAACAATTTTTCCTTCTACTAATGTCTTAGAGACTATATCTGGGACATCTTCAGGTTTAACTTTAAGGTAGCAGATTTCTTCAGGATATATGATTATTATGGGTCCCTGCTCACAGAACCCGACGCAGCCAACCTTTTTAATTTCAACTTTGCCCTTCAAACCATGTTTCTCAACTTCTTTTTCAAGCGCGTCCATCATCACATCTGCGCCGAGGGCGATGCAGCCGGTTCCCATGCAGACGGAAACGACGTGTTTCTCAGCCTTACTTTTAGCTATAATTTCATTTCGAAGTTTTTCTAGATCTTCTGGAGAATTTATACGTTTAACCATTCCTTTTCACCTAATCATATCTTGACAATATTTCATCTATCTTACGTATCTTTAGGTTTCCGTAGTATTTCCCGTCGATGGTCATTACAGGTCCAAGTGCACAGCATCCTAAGCAGTTAACCGTTTCAAGTGTGAATTTACCGTCCGGAGTAGTTTTACCCTTCTCTATGCCTAGAATTCTCTGAATCCTGTCAAGAATTGCCTCTGCACCTCGAACCTTACAGGAGGTTCCCATACACACCCTGATCAGGTGCCTCCCTCTTGGAGATAAGGAGAAAGCCTTGTAGAACTCTGCGATGGTGTATATCCGGGCTATCGGAACCCCTAACCTCTCCGATATCCACATTAAAGAGAGCTTTGGAAGCCAACCGTACTTCTCCTGAACGTCCAAAAGAATTTGAATCAAACGGCTCTTATCTGCATTGTGCTTATCTATAATTGCGTCGATATCGCGCAGCTCCTGAATCACAAGCTTTATAGCCCTTCCTTTCTGTCTAATCTGCCTCATAACCTCAGCGTAGCGTAACGCTTCCATCTCCAGTCTTCTAAGTTCAAGGCTTAAAGCAGGCTTATCGAGTCCCAGCGAGTAATATTCGCTGAGAATCTCTAAACCTCTCAGCAGCAACTC
>JAGGUU010000069.1 GCA_021158305.1 Candidatus Bathyarchaeota archaeon | reverse complement strand
CTAATCGCCCAAGATACAAGATCATTTTGGATTTTATACCATACTTCTCTCTGAATTCTTCGGAATTTACTCCTAATTCAGTTACCCGCCTAGATACTCCTCCCGGAATCACATGTATCTTTTCATTTGGAACTCCTGATCTTAAAAGCCATGGAATCTCTACCGTGGAGAGAGCTATTATCTGATCGAAGAGCTTCACAGTTATTCCAGGAATAGATTTCAAATAAATATCTCTCAGAAGCGGTTCTTTATGAACGTTGGATATGTAAGGAACTCCATGGGTTGTGGAAACGCATGGAATCTTTCTCATCTCGCATAAATAGGCGCAGACATCATTCATGAAGAACCCAATCTTATGGCTGTGAACAATATCGGCTCTTATCTCAAGCAGTTTTTCAGCGAAGCCAAACCAGAACTCCACTCCCCTAGTGAAGGGACAGACCCTAAACCTGAAGACCTTTATACCCTCTACTTCTTCATAGCTCGGGAATACATTATATTCTTGGCTCATTGTCTTGTTAGATGTAAATACGAAGACTTCATGTCCTTTACCGATAAGCTCCCTTGAAAGCTCAAGAACGTATGTTTCAATGCCGCCTATTACTGGATGAAAATATGGAGAGATCATAGCTATCCTCAAAGATTCATCACCTCTCTGCTACATTTTACCCAGAGAGAGAACTTCACAGAAACGTAAAGCAGAGAGATGAGTCCAACGATTAGAATCCCAAACTCTGGAAATCCGAAGATTGATAAGACGCAGATTATCAGCATCTTCAAGCCCCTGTCTGAAAGGCTGAAACCAAGTCTTTCCTCTAATCCCTTAATCGCCTCATAAAGAGGAAGCTTGGTTCTTGCCTTCACCAGTTCCGCAACGTATGAATCCGCTAGAAAACCAATCAAGCCGATTATGGAGCATGGCCAAGCATAGCTCGCTCCCCTAGTCGCTGAGACACCGAGTCCTATGCCAACGCATATCAACACCTCAGCCAATCTGTCAAACACCGAATCCAGAACTTCCCCCAGTCTTGAACACATATTCTTAACTCTTGCAATCTCACCATCAACGCCGTCGATTATTGATACTATCTGGGTTAGTAATCCTCCTAATACGAAGTCTCCATAAGCATATGACAGAAAGATTAGGAAGCTAATTAACGAGGTGAATACGCTTATCTGATTTGGGGTCACGTTGGTATCGAGGAGTAAGTACGTAATCATATTCGAGAATGGCCTGTTAAGGTGGGTGGACACAAGCCACCTCTTATGATGTTCCGTTTTCTCTCTAATTAGTCTCCACTTTTCCCAATTCACTTTAAAAGCCCCGCTTAGTTTTCTTCTCGGCGATATCGGATGCGTGGAGGTGCTTAGCGGCTCTCCATGCATAGATTATTGCTGTCAATCCAGCGTGCACGGTGATACTTGCCAAGGAGTAAAGAGGAACTCCTAAAAGAACACCGATAAATATATGAATATTATACAGATTTCTCCTACCAGCTACTCTCCTAAAGACTCTCTCAAAATCCCCGTATATGTCGAGGCTTACACCCATAGTTCTACTGAATGTGTCGTAGCAATATCTGTAGAAGGATATGAACAGGATTGAGAACAGGGCTAGTATGAGCGGCAGAGAATCCCCCGAGGTTCTATGGAGAAATAGAGCTAACGAGATAAGCCATGTAAACTCGTAGAGCAGATCGAAAGCATGCTCCATCTTCCCGAGCTTAGTGGTCTGTCCTTTAGCTCTCGCTAGCTTACCATCCACGCCATCTATTAAACCCACGAGAAAGCTCAATATGGATCCGGCGAGCAAAAAACCAAAGAAGTATAATGTGGCCACCGCGTATGCGAGTAGATTCGTGATTAGCGTAACCTGATTTGGAGTTATACTTGTGTTCATCAAATGGAGGACTATTCTGTTCTCTAACGGTCTATGAATATAGTGTGCTAAAAAGTCAGATGCTCCTTTTTCCTTCTCGAAACTTGCTTTCTTCAAAGCATGCTCCTCCTTTTCCCCTGGTTTTGCACGTTAAGAACGTCTAAACTATTGAGTACTTCAGCTATGTCAGTTGACTTCTTCCCAAGGAGAATATCGCTTGTCATCTTCTCGGCTTCTAAGATAGGCAGCAGGCTTTCGGCTATCCTCCCCATCTTCACGGTGTCGATATCCATCCAGTAGTATTCCTCATCATCAAAGCAGCAGGCTTTCATTAATCTTTCATTTGCTAGTTTCCTCACGGCTGCGGTTAGTGAATACTCTCCGTTTCTGAAGGCCTTCTCAAGAGCCTCGAATATAGCTGGCGAACATAAAAATATGCCCATGTCAACTCCATTGTAATATTTGAGTTCCTTCCCTATGTCGAAGATTCTATCTCCGTTAACGAGAACCTTTGTTGCATCTTTGAAATCGAAAACATACCTCATATGCGTGTCCACACAGAGGACGCATTCTTTATCGCTTATCTCGCATCTCTGAAGCTCAGATAGTATCTTAGGGTTGAATATGTGATCCGCCATGAGAAGAACGAAGTTTTCATCGATCAGGTCTCTCGCTTCATAAACTGAAACTCCATTTCCCAGATGCCAACGTCTATTCTCGGCATACTCTATCCTAACGTTATATCTTGATCCATCTCCGAGAAAGCTCTCAATTTTCTCACCTAAGTAGCCCTTAACTATGATTATATCTCTTATATTGGCCTCCCTAACCGCCAATATTATTCTCTCGATCAGCGGCCGACCGGAAAGTGGGAGCAAAGGCTTAGGAATCCCATTCGTGAATGGTTTAAGTCTTTCTCCGCGGCCAGCCGCTATGATTAAAGCTTTCATAACATCACCCCTAAACTGCGTTAAAGGATGCAAAGAGGCGTGAAGAGCTATCTTTCACGTTTTCCTTCTATGAATTCTTCAACCCACTGTCTCGCTGTGTAATCCTCAACCTGTACTGGGGGATGCTTAAACGCGTATGAAGAGATGCTGATGAGAGGCCCAGCTACTCCTCTGTCTAAGCCGATTTTCACTGCCCTTACAACATCTATTACGACCCCTGCGCTATTCGGTGAATCCTCAACTTCAAGCTTCACGTGCACGGTTACTGGCTGATTCCCGAACTTCCTCCCCTTCAAATGTATGTAGCAGATCTTCTTGTCGCCTAGGAAAGGCACATAGTCCGACGGCCCGATTCTCGTCGGGACGTCATATGGAACCATGCTTGTAACAGCCTCGGTCTTGCTTATCCGCTTCGTCTTCAGTCGTTCCTCAACGGTCATATTCTGGAAATCCGTGTTTCCACCTATGTTCAGCTGATAGGTTTCATCAACGACGACGCCTCTCTCGACAAAAAGATTAACCAGGGTTCTATGCAGAATCGTGGCTCCAAGCTGGCTTTTCACATCATCTCCAGCCACTGGAAGCCCAGCGTCCTTAAATCTTCTAGCCCAAGATTCATCACTAGCTATAAACTCTGGGATGCAGTTGACAAATGCGCAGCCTGCCTTCAACGCGGCCTCAGCATAAAACCGGGTGGCCTTGTAGCTGCCTACTGGTAGGAAGTTTATGAGCATGTCTGCTTCAGCGTCTTTGAGAACCTCCACCGGATCCACCGGATCGGCGTCATCATTAACTTTAAATGCCTCCTTCATGTGGGGTGCGACGCCGTCTAGGATGGGGCCTCTAAACACTTTTGCCCCAATCTTGGGTAGTGAATCGACAAATCTTGCGCAGCAGTTGGGAGGCGCAAAAATCGCCTCGCTTAGGTCCTTTCCAATCTTCTCTTCATT
>JAGGUU010000140.1 GCA_021158305.1 Candidatus Bathyarchaeota archaeon | reverse complement strand
CATCTTCTCCGGCATCTTTTATCCTGTAGACATATATACTGTGAGTATGTAGTGGACCTCCAGCTATTCTGATCACTTCGTCGGGCTTGATATTCTTTAATGGATAATCGTGAATCAGTATTCTTGTTCCCTCAATACACTCATCCATTATCTTCCTTGAAAGTCTCTCAATAACTAAGGGGCTTGGATAAACATAGATCACGTTGAATCTGGAAAGATCAGCAGTGAAGAGGTCTGAATGGATTATTTCGATTAAATCATCCAAACCAGCTAGCTGAGCTCTTCTTCGAGCTATCTTAACTAAGACGGGGTTAATCTCGAATCCAACGCTGAAAACGCGGAATCTTTCAGCTGCTCTCAGGAGTACCGTTCCATCTCCGCATCCGAGATCAACGAAGAGATCGTCATGGCTCATATCTGCGGCTTCTAATGCTTTGTCAATCACTTCTAAGGGACTGCAAAGATATGGAAACTCGGATAGAATTCTTGCAAGGGCAAGCTGCAACCCCTTCATCCCCCTTTGCCGAAGGGATCAGCCAGCCCTTGGAGGAAGATTCCTTATTATTTAAGTCTCTGTAGAGCTAAAATAAGGCTTTTTATACGCGTATAAGCTAGCCTATCTGGTTCGTATGTGTTTTACGGCTTTTCTTAGAAAGGATTCTTCTCGTCTCCTTCTTGTATTTTTCCACATCTGGCTGGTCGAATGGGTTAACGTTTAGGAGTCTCCCGAGATATACAGTTTCGATCATCTTGAGATGCATGAACTGACCTATGGATGACTCCGTCTTGTCTGGAAGGGAAATCTCAATGAACGGGCGGTTACTCCTCCTAAATGCTTCCTTCGTTCCCTCAAGTATCGCGTTCAAGATCTCATCTAGGCTTCTTCCATCTATTTCAGGAATGAGATCAGAGTATTCGTCATCTTGCGGAATCAAAAGTCTAGGACCAGTATTCTCCACGCTTATGAACGTGATAAACTTGTCGTAGGGACCTCCAAGATAGAGCTGAGCAATGGAGTGAAGATCGGTTGAGCCGATTGAGACGGTAGGAGTCATGCCTATATTTACTTTTCCACCGTTCCTATCGAATTCCTTCCCTAAACTCTCAGCGATGAGTTGTCTGCACCATTTTCCTAATGACTCTAGATCACTTGAGAAGAAGAATAGGTCGAACACATTCTTTCCATCAATATAATGATTGTATTGGATGCTCGCTGTGACCGCAGCGGGATTTTTATCAAGATCCATTGTTAAGCAGAGATCCCTCATCTTCCTTGCACCTTCAAGTAGGCTCTCAATATTTATGCCTAAAAGGCCTAGGGGAAATAAACCAACGGATGAGAAGACAGAATATCTTCCAACGATCTTCGCAGGTATCTCAAGCGCAGCGAAGCCTTCTCTAACCGCAAGCTTCCAGAGCTTTGATCCTTTATCAGAGGTTACAATGACATATTCTTTATATTTCCTTTCATACTTCCTCAGTATTCCCAAAAGTATTCTGAAGTTAGCTATTGTTTCAGTAGTTGTTCCGGATTTGCTTATCACGTTCAGTAGCACGTTTCCTTCATTCTCAAACGTCGCCTTCATGATTTTTGCAATATTTCTGATAAGATATGGATCCGTGGTGTCAGCGTAGAGAACCCTGATTCTTGGATCTGAAAGGTTATAGAGCTTTCCTAGAATGGCCTCCTGAACAGCTATTGCTCCTAAATTGCTTCCACCGATTCCCACAACCACGATGAGCCGCGGATCTAGGATTAATTTTTCTCTTATAAGTTCTTTTACGACGTTAAGTTGCTTTGTATCATCTGGCAGGTTTATGAATGAGAAGTTATCATTATACCCCGTTGAGATAAGGTCTCTAGCCTTCTCAATCTCCGGAATTATCTTTTCAGCAGTTCCTAAAATACGACTCTCTGGAATTAAGGCATCATCATAAGAGATCTTTAACATTCTCATCAAGCATCATCTCGCTATAGAGCGTGAGAATCAAATTAAATAGTATCCCATATATACTTCGCGTTAAAGACATATACCTTAATATGATCATTTTTCATTTCGTCTTAGAATTTAAGCGTTGAAAGCATAAGTCAATAATCTCAGCGTAGTTCCTTTTAAATTTCCATCTAAACCTGTTCCAAAGAGATTTAGCCTCATGAAGTGACCCTTGGCTTAGAAGCCTACATACGGCGGCAAGGCTATTCAGTATGACGTTAATCCGATCTTCGCGGCATATAGACTCCGCTCTAGACGCCATCGCCGAGGCTAGATCCACCCTGCCCGCAAGTATGAAGTGAAAGCCCGAGAGGCAATAACGCCATGCCGACTCGAAAAATTCCTGACACTCATAACATAGACTTGCTGATTTAGCGTAGCTCTCCGCCGCCGCTTCATACCTATTAAGCTTAGAGTAGCATTCCCCTAAAATTCCGTAAAGCCTTCCTGAAAGGTGCAGTTTTCTATCCTTCAGGGCTTTCTCTGCAGCTCTCCTATAGCACTCAGTAGCTTTCTCAATGCTACGGCTGACGAAGTAATCTCCAAAATTTTTCAGGCTGTATGCATCTCCACACGAGTCTATCCTTCCATCTCTAAGAATAAATTCATAAAGGTTCTCGATTAAAGCGTCGCATTCATCCGCTCTCTCCTTTTCACCACCTTCTCTAAAGCATTTCGATGCTTTAATATAGAATTGGATAGCCTTCAGCGGATCTTTGTCTTGAAGATTTCTTCCAGCGTTAAAATAGCATTCACCTGCCTTAACGGAGAATTTTCTCATATTTTCCATATCGTTCAGAAGCCCGAAATGTACAGTTACATATTTATATAGATGGGCGGCTCGTTCGTAGTCTTTATTCTCCATTGCCAACCTGGCCATTCTGATCCATTCAAGATACTCGTCTTGTCTCCTTCTAGACAACCTTCCTCATAGTCATGAATTTAGGCAAGATTAATAAAACAGTTTTCTGAATACTCGTGTTTGAGTAATTTGGAGGATGCATCTTGCCTAAGGCCTTTGTATTGATCAATACGGAAACTGGATTTATGAATGAAGTGCTAAAGGAGCTGAGCAAAATTAATGGTGTGAAAGAAGCCTACAGCGTATACGGCGTCTACGACATAATTGCGAAGGTTGAGGCTGAAACTATGGAAGGCCTCAAGGATATAGTTACATGGAAGATCAGAAAGATAAGTAATGTCCGTACAACGTTGACGATGATAGTGATTGAAGAAGCCTGATTCGATTAAGATGCTTGATAGCCGTGAGCAAAAATAGCTGTTAGAAGTCTCTACTCATCGGTTGCATTCGCTTAGTATATCTTGAAGTCTTATCCTTCCATGCATGCTTGCGATATCGAAGGATGCTAGATGTATCCTTCTTCTCCTAACTGTCACCTTCTCCTTTGTTATAGGGTCGAAGCCTTCTTTCTCAATCTCTTCCCAATATATTATTGTCCCATACCTTTGCCACTCCTCAGCTTCTTGAATATTAAATCCTTTAAGGAAGAGCTTCTCCACTATATCTCTTCCCTTTAATCCATAAGTCTCCTTTCTGCCTATGATCTCTTGCGCATAGCTGTTTAGAAAATTTCGGAAAGCTTCTGAGCATCTCCAGCTGAAGTACTCAATAGCTTCGAGGAGCGACTGCACCTTAACTATCCTTGCATCGAAGGAGACTAATCCCTCATAGGAAAATTTTTCCCTCAAATAGTTCTGGATATAAGCCGAAGCATAAGACGGGATGACCGAGAGGATCTTCTCGATTCTGCCTCTAAACGGCAAATGCTTATCTTTCAAGAATAGGAAGCTTGCTTCATCTGACATTGTATATGTAAGGGAAATGTTCAATCCGGTTTTAGCCATTATCTTCTCCGAGGCCTTAACCATGCCACGGTGAAACCTTTCATCAAATGGCTTCTTCATCCCGCATTCGCGGGTAACCCTGTGAAAGTTTTTACCATCGATTCTAACAATGACCGGGGCTCTAATGACCTCTCCAGAATATATCTCCCACCTTCTGAACTTTGACTCATCAATCCTCAAAACAAGACCTCCAGACGGTCAATAGTGATAATCGGCTATGCAAGATGAAAATGTGACGACAATTGATAAATATTCAGTGATGCTATGAGAATCAGCTAATAAAGCCTTCAACATAATAAATCTTTTTTAGTCTTCCTGCAATCTTTCTAGTAACAAGCCATTTTTCTTGAGGTGTATAGATCTTGTCGTT